>JAUVVS010000001.1 GCA_030604545.1 Deltaproteobacteria bacterium
AAATGCGGATGAAATGATGGCTGAACTCAGACAAAGGGGCATTGGTACTCGTCCTTTCTTTTTGGGTTTGCACGAGCAACCGGCTTTACACAAACTTGGTTTATTTAAAAACGAATCTTATCCTGTAACAGAAAGAATTTCGATGCAGGGATTGTATTTACCATCCGGCCTTACCCTTAATGAAAGACAGATTGATGAAGTAGTTTCGGCGGTGCGTTCAGTTTTGTCGGAGAAAAGGACACATGGGTAATAGTCAAAAATGGTGGGATGAATTTTGGACACAACAAACTTCAAATGTAATATCTGCCAAGGATAATGATGAAACCTGGCATGATCTGGTCTGGAAAGCAGGTCTTGAATACTGGTATGATCTGTTTGAAGAGCTTGCTCCCGGCAAAAAGATGCTTGAATGTGGATGCGGTAGTGCCAGGGTTTCACAATATATGGCACACCATGGCTATCAATGCACCCTGCTCGATTATTCAGAGAAAGCCCTGATGCTTGGCAAAAGCAATTTTGACTCACTATCCCTTGATGGACAGTTTGTTATTGGAGACATAAACCACCTTTGCTTTCCAGATGAGCAATTTGATGTAGTCTTCAGCGGTGGAGTTCTGGAGTTTTTTGCCGACGCTCAAAAACCTGTCAATGAGATGGTACGTGTTTTGAAGCCGGGCGGGGTCTTTGCCTCAAACATGGTGCCGAGAAAGTTCAGTATCCAGACAATAGCCGATCTTGAGCGGACATTGGCATATTCTTCCAGGAATTTAGTCAAGGGGCGATTCAGAGATGTTTTTAAAAGAGTTCAATATATACCGCCGAATTATAACGTGAATTCTATGTCTCTTCAGGATTATATTGGTTTCTGTGAAAAAGCAGGGTTAACATCAGTGGTTGGCATGGTAACATCGCCTTTTCCTGATGTGGCACTACCCCAATTGGGTAAAAAACTTTATGCAAGTATTATGAAAAAGCTTCTTCCGCAATGGCGAAAGTTTAATCTGTCAAAGAGTCGCTGGACAGAAGTCTGGGGAACATCATATACAATTTATGGGATAAAAAAGTAACGGGGAGCTAAGGGTATGAGAATTGGTGTAGATGCACGATGCCTTGAGTGGCCGGAAGGCGGACCGGCAAGATATTTAGTTAATATGTTAAAACTCTGGCCACAGCTGAACAGACAGCATCGGTTTGTGCTGTTTTTTCAGAATCATATTCCTGAGGATGATTTTCTTAAAAATGAACTATTCGAACATGTTTTGATAAAAGGGCCCGATATTTTAAAAACCCGCAGGATAACGGGTGAACAGCTATTAATGCCTTTTTCTATCAAACAGAGTAAACTGGATTTGTTTTTTACTCCCTGGTATTCGGCCCCTCTATTATCATGTTGTCCGAAAAGTGTTGTCTGCTGCTGGGACGTTTCTGCTAAAACTCATCCATCTCACTATACTATGCTGGAAAAAATTTCTTTTGGTATATTCCCACCTCTTTCATGCAAACGGGCGGATGGCGTTATTACATGTTCTGAGTATGACGCACGCCAAATGGAGAAACATTACAGGATTCCTTCTGCGCGAATCCGCGTTGTTCATTTTGCGGCCGATGAAAAATTCAAGCCGTCAAATGATCCCGATCAGCTTGAGTCTTTTCGCCGTAAATATGGTTTTCCACAAAAATACATTCTCGTTATGGGAATTATTATCAAAAGAAGAAATGTGGATGTAATAATTGATGCTTTCAATGATATCTATCGGGATTATCCCGATATCGGCCTGGTCGTGGTTGGTCGCAATGCAACAACGCCATTTGTTGATATTGAGGCAAAAATGAAGCCATTAATCGAAGAAGGCCGTGGTTTCTATCTTCAGCGAGCACCGGAAGAGGATATGGTCGATTTCTATCGAGGCGCATGGTACTATATGTGCACATCTACAACGGATGGAGAGTCACTCATGTTAAAGGAAGCGATGAAATGTGGTACGCCCGTGATTACCTCGCCTTTGCTTAAAGAAACGGTGGGAGGTAATGCCGTGATTCTGGAGGATCCAACCGATCAAAAGCAGACGGCTGAGATATTTCGTAGAATTATTTCTGACGATGATCTACGCAAGCATTATTCGGATGAAGGACAAAAATGGATGCAGTCATTATCCTGGGAAAAAGTTGCACAGGAAAGTCTGGAATTCCTTGAAACCCGTTAATAAATAATTAAGGAGGCAAAAATGGAGACTATCACTCGAACTACCTGCCGCTTGTGTGGGGCGAGTGGTTTCCGCGATGTGTTTTCACTTGGAGATCAGTACATCAATGATTTTGTTCCCCCGGAAAGAATTGGCAAGGGGCTCAAGGCACCGCTCGATCTGGTGGTATGCGACAAATGTTCTGTGTTGCAGCTGCGTCATACTGCTCCGCAGGAGCTTCTGTACAGCCGTTACTACTGGTATCGGTCAGGAGTAACAGACACAATGCGTCGCGCGTTGCGGGATATCACCGAGGAAATTGAAGCAATAGTGCCGCTCCGCCCAGGAGATGTGGTTCTGGATATCGGCGCTAATGACGGCACTTTATTAGCAAGTTACACTGCGAAAGGAATTCGTCGGACAGGTTGTGAACCGGCGAATAATCTTGTAGACATGCTGAGAGAAAATGCCGACTATGTGATGCATGACTTCTGGAATTACGAGCGCTATATGGAACTCGCTGAACAATGGGGATTTGGAAAAGCCAAAGTCATCACCGCTATCGGCATGTTCTATGACTTGGAAGATCCCAATAAGTTTATCAAGGATGCCCGGCGAGCGTTGGCTGACGACGGTGTTTTTGTCGCCCAGTTGATGTGCCTTACACCGATGCTTGAAAAGAACGATACGGGAAATATCTGCCATGAACACCTTGAATACTATTCTCTGGATTCCCTTAAGTATCTTTTTGAAACAAACGGTCTCGAAATGTTCAAAATTGAAGAGAATGAAGTGAATGGTGGCAGTTACCGGATTTTTGCCCGGCATTATAAAGGCACAGGAATATCATATGATGAGAAAATTACGCTTGACGATATATCGGCATTTTCCAGACGTGTCCAGGATAACCGCGATAAATGTGTGGCATTTATCAAAGAAGAAGTCGCAAAGGGCAAAACCGTGTATGTCTATGGTGCGTCCACCAAGGGAAACGTGATTCTTCAATATTATGGCCTCGATCATACTGTAATTACCGCCGCCTCCGAACGTAGTCCTGAAAAATGGGGCAAATATACTATCGGCACGTGGATTCCAATTGTATCTGAAGAGGAAGCCAGAAGGGCCCAGCCGGATTATTTCCTTGTCCTGCCGTGGGCATTTTTTGAGGAATTCTATGAACGGGAGAAGGAATGGCGTGCACGGGGTGGAAAGTTTATTGTCCCTCTGCCAGAATTTCGGGTCGTGCCATGAGCTTCATCCCTGAAGAAGAATACGCACGGATTATGGAAGTTCTGCCTGTCCTTTGCGTGGATGTGGTAGTTCAGAATTCGAGGAATGAATACTTGTTGATAAGGCGGGCCAACGAACCCCTGAAGGATCAGTGGTGGGTCATCGGCGGGAGAGTCCTGAAGGGAGAAACTCTCGAGCAGGCGGCAATCCGAAAAGTCAGGGAAGAAGTCGGCCTTAAAGTCGACTTTGTGGAACCCATTGGTTACTATGAGGATACGTTCGAAACGAATCCCTTCGGGTTACCGACACCGCTGCATTCGGTCAGCGCTGTTTTTTCCGCCAGCGGCGATGACCATCAGCAGGTCAGGCTGGACGACCAGAGCACCGACTGGAAATATTCAGATGAACTGCCAGCCAATTTTTACATAAAGGGATTTATCCGTCACAACTGCATTGAAAGATAATGAAACACGGAGGCATGACGAATATGAGAAAAGCGCTGATTTTTGGTGTTACCGGGCAAGACGGGAGCTATCTGGCAGAGATTCTGCTTGAAAAAGGCTATGAAGTACATGGAATGGTTAGACGTTCAGCAACCGGCAATACTAGAAATATTGATCATCTGATCAATGATCCGGAATTATTCGATCATCGTTTCTTTTTGCATCGGGGCGACCTGGCTGATCCGACATCTCTTTATCGCATAATCAATACTGTAAGACCGCATGAAATCTACAATGAAGCCGATCAGGATCACGTGAGCTGGAGCTTTGATATGGTTGGGTACTCGGTGGATATAACGGGAGCGGCAGTTGGCCGCATATTGGAAATTATAAAACAGATCGATCCCTCCATACGTTTTTTTCAGCCTTGCACTTCTAATATGTTTGGCAAAACCGATATTATTCCCCAAACAGAATCTGTCTCTTTCAACCCGCAAAGCCCATATGCCTGTGCTAAAGTTTTTGCCTATTATTTAACGCGTTATTATCGTGAAGCCTTTGGCATATTTACATCAACCGGGATTTTCTATAATCATGAATCGCCGAGGAGAACAGAGGAATATGTAACGCGCAAAATTACAAAATCTGTGGCAAGGATCACCTGTGGTAAACAGGACAAATTGATTCTTGGAGATTTAAGCGCGCGTATCGACTGGGGATACTCAAAAGAGTATATGGAAACGGCATGGGAAATCCTTCAGCTTGATAATCCTGACGATTTTATTATTGCTACAGGCGAGGCACATTCAGTTAAAGAATTTGTCGATGAGGCTTTCGCGGTTGTCAATCTGAGGTCAGAAGACTATGTCGTCTCCGATCAAAGCTTGTTTCGACCCACACAAACAAGCATACTCATCGGTGACACGACAAAAGCAAGGAAAGCGTTCGGGTTTGAACCAAAAGTGAGATTCAAAAAATTGGTCAAGATAATGATGGAAGCTGATCTTGAAGCAGAAAGGAAAGGGATATAACCGGCACATAAGTCGAATCAAACGATGGATGAAGATCAGTTCAAACAAGCTGTCCGGCTTTTCAAGTTTCTGGGAGAGACGAAACTGAGGTCCGGGAAGAATCTCCGGACTGAACTATGCCTTGGACAAGACATATCTCTCTGGGAGGTCGTGGCATCGTATATGGCCCTGTACCGTTTCCCGCTTTTGTTTTTGCATAATGGCGGCAGTCGCCCCTGGCGCGAGCGGTTGAAATACTATGTGCGGCCATATCGGGGGCTGGCCGCCCGATTCAGGGATTCTGTCATTTCCTCTCCTCGTAGAACCGCCACGGCCTGCCCGAAATGGCCGGAAGGTGGCCAAACAGTGCTATTTCTGGGCTTTGTGCCCACATTTTATCGCGATGTTTTGCGTCCTGTGGCTGAATCCTTGGCAACAAAAGAAAGAATACAGGTAGTTGTCATTGGGGAGAGTCAAAATCCTCCGATAGATGTACCTGCTAACGAAAAGGTGAGATTCCAATCACTGTGGGAACATTGGGATAATGATACAGCAAATTTGTCAAAAATTATGTTGAGACACTTGCAGACACTTCAAAATATTTTCCTTAACAGAACTCAGTTTGAAGCAGTGATACAAAATATGGGAGAGGGTTTTGACAGTTTTGCCCTGACAAGAGAATTTTATTGGCTTTTCTGGCGCGAGTTCAAACGGTTAATCCCTCAAATTGCTGTCGCCATGCAGATTCTGGATAAGCACCGTCCGGCATTAATCGTTTCTGCGGATGATGCTGATCAGCGTTGCAGGGTCTATTCTTTGTTAGCCAGGGAAAAGGGTATCCCATCCTTGCTTGTACAGCAGGGTCTTACTGAAGGAGGATATCCGGAGTGGCATTTTTTTTCTCAAACCGCAGTGGCCGCTATGGGGCAGAGCTCGCGTGCTGATATGATTGCCCAGGGTGTTCCGTCGGAAAAGATTATGCTCACAGGACACCCTGGATTTGATCATCTTGCTTTGCCGGAACCGGAACTATGCGCTCGTGTGCGTACGGATCTTGGATTGTCAAAAGGGCAAAAGATGATCCTGTTTGTCTCGCAACCGTATTATGTGGGCGTATTCAATATCCCCGGCATACGACAGGTAATGATAAAGGCAATCGTTCAGGCTTGCGGTTCCCTTAAGAATATCAAGTTGATTGTCAAACCACACCCTGGCGATAATATGCGAGAGCTTAAAGTGTTAATTGGTAAAGCGCCACGAGTAGTGATGGTTGATCGAACGATGGATATTTCACCCTTGATTAAGGCGTGTGATGTTTTGATTACCTTCTTCTCGACTGCGGCATTACAAGCGCTTTATGCCGGCAAACCTGTTATTAATGTGGATTTTCCCGGTAGCGGCGGGCAAAGTCTGTATTCAGAAAGTGGTGCAACCTGGATAGCTCGTTCGAATGATGAGATTGCGACACACATCCGGAAATTAATCGGTGAAACCGGAAACAAAGAAATTGCAAGCCGGGAAGCTGCCCGGCAGCGTTTTTTGTATGACATGGCCTATCTTCCCGACGGACAGGCTACCGAACGTGTCGTGAAAGTTGCTTTGAATATGCTCCAATTATAAAGTCTGATTACATTCATCTTTCCTCCGATAAATACGAGGGGCTTCTTAAATGGTATTTAGCCTAAAAAATAGACCAATGTTCTTATTGCGACGTAATGTGTTGCAAGGTTTTATACTCATAGTTGCAGTATTGGTATTGTTGTACGCGGTTATTTTTTTAGAGCCTGCAGATACCAGAAAAATTTTATTGACAATAATATTGATAACGGCTCTTTTTTTAGCGCTTGTCGCACCTTCTTCAAGAAAGACCTGGATTCCGATATTAATTTGTTTAATACTTATAAGAGATCTCCGTCTATGTCCTTTAATAGGTGACGGCAGCCTGAAATTGGGTGACATTTTCATTGCATATTTGTTTGCATTATGGATGCTGGGTGATCTTTTCATAAAGAACTCTACCGGATTTGTGAAATCCAAACTGGATTTATTTATTGTATTATTTATTCTTTTTCATGTTTGCTCCTTACTCTGGTCAACTGACTTGGAGTATGGACTTGTGAGATGCCTAAAATTAATCCGCAATTTCCTGTTTTATATAATAATACGAGATCTGTTTATAAGAGATTTTTGGGGCAGTTATAAAAGAATGACAGCTTCTTATATAGGGACAGGTGTTGTCTTGCTGATAGTATATGCATCTGTGGTGCTCTCGGCGGGCGGGTTTTTAGACTTTTTATCGTTGTATCAAAAAGAAACGCTTACTTCACTTGATCTTGGGGCATTGAGAGTTAGAGGCACAGGAGCCGGGTTCTTAATCTCCGGCCCTTCAATGTGGTTCATGATTACAGGAGCGTTTATTTTTGGATCGCTTGTGCTGACTGATTCACAAATTGCAAGAAGAATAAAAATACCTTTAGCAATATTAATGTTTACGGCAGCAACTGTATTGACATTGGCTCGATCAGTATTTGCAATGTTAATTATACTATTAATGTTGTTGTTTTTGGGGAGTTTGTATCTAAAACTAAAAAGAAATATCATAGCAATATCTGTTGTATTGATTGTCTTCCTTATAGGTGGAGCGGCTTCAGGTGTGGGAGGAATTTATTCTAAACGCTTTACGAATGCATTTCAAGATGGTTCCTGGACACAAAGAGAAGAATTTTACAATGCAGCTATCGATGCCTTTGTTGAAAATCCTGTGGCGGGTATCGGCGTTGGAAGTAATTACTCCTGGCAGTTAAACTACCCGGAGATAGGGGGGAATAGATCACGGATAGTACATAGCGCTTACCTGCTTGTGCTGTCTGAGGTGGGGTTGTTGGGATCGATGCTATTCGTTGTCATTCTTTATTTCTGGTTGCGATATCTGTGGGACTGTGTTCGAAACCGCAATTGTGAGCCTCGTCTTCGGAGTATTTGTATGACAATGTTTGCCTTTAGCATCAGCTACCTCATGTATATATCGATAGTTGGGGAATTTGAGGCATTTGAACCCTGGTTAGTGATGGCCATTGCTTCCGCTGTCAAGAACCTGCCTTCGTCGTCTGTTCAAATGGTTAATTCTGTTTCGAATACAGTATCTTCCGGGATGGGATCCATTAATTTAGCACTGAGCGATGAGAGGAATTGTTAAAGTTAATGTCTATGGATACGAGTTGGAACACCAAGCGAATTTATTTGGTCCTTTTTTCGATCCTGCTAATAGGGGGTTGTCTCAGGTTTTATCAATTGGGAGAGAAAAGTCTCTGGACAGATGAGCTGGTGGTAATATCAAACGCTGTCAACCTTGTTGATATTAAATCTTTTCTTGCGCATACTCGTGGTGATGATTTGCCAAGGTTTTATTCCTTACTTTTTAAGTTCTGGATGTTTCTTGGTGATTCAGAGTTTACAATGCGTACACTTTCCGTCATATTTGGTTGTTTGTCCATTTTGGTAACATATGCCGTGTGCCGGCTTTTTTTTGATATTAAAACTTCTTTATCTGCGGCATTTTTAACAGCTATTTCCCCTTTCCTGTTGATCTACGATCGGGAAATCCGCATGTATTCTCTGTTCGCGCTTTTCTCCCTATTATCAACATATTTTTTCATCCGCTCTTTGAGAGAAGACAGAAAAGGTCTCTGGATTTTTTATACAGTTATAAATGTGCTGAACATTTATACACACTATTATGCTTTTCTGGTTTTAGGAGTCCAGGGTTTGTTTGTCGTTCTTCGTTTTCGAGACTACAAAAAGATTCTTAAGCCCTGGATTGTGGCAAACGGGATCATAGCTCTTGCCTTTACGATCCGACTTTCGGCCTTTATTCAGGACGTAGCATACCATGCCCCATGGGCGCTGCCGCGAGAGCGCTTCCCTTTTGTTTTCGGAAAGCATGTCGTCGAATTCTTTTATATCTTTTTTTCTCTTTCAGCAGGACAAACCATACTGCCCTGGAATCCTCTTGCCGTCCTGATTTGTCTTGCCGTGTTTGCGTGTTTTGCCGTCGCCGTCAAGAAGGGAATATCCTTTTCTCAGGACACACTGTATCTGGTTATGCTGGTTTTTATTCCCGTGGTAATCGGAATCGTATTCAGAATTTCCATGCCGCGGTACTTTATCTTTGCGGCGCCCGTTTTTTTTATGCTCATTGCCAGGGGGTTCTGGCTGCTTCCGAAGAAAGTGATGGTGATTACGGCTTTAATTATAGTAACAGGTTGGAGCTACGGGATTGCTAATTATTACCAGAATAAACAATTCCATATCATGGCTCATGTTGATCCCTGGAGAGAGGCGGCTCAATTCCTTAAAGAAAATGTGAAAAACAATGAGGAGATTGTGGGGATAGGGATTGGTGTTGTTCCCCTGCGCCATTATTATGGGAGTTCTGTCCCCGGATTTTCCGGCGAGGCACTGATAAAAAAAGTGCGGGAACTGGACGAAGCTGGAACTGGGAAGGTATGGCTGGTCTATACTTATCGTGAGGAATATGAGAATTGGCTGAAATCCCGTGATATTCTTAGTAAAAATTATAGCGTATTAAGCGAAAAAAGATGGGCACACGATCCTGATTTTGCATTGAAAAAGAAATTTTTTAAGAGAACTTTCGCGCCCTATCGCATTGCAGCCGAACTCTATGAACGGAAAAAATAAATTTAATAAGGAATGATTAATGATGGGTAACATTTCCATAGTAGTGCCTTGCTATAATGAAAGGAACAACATACTGACAACGTATAAAGCGTTGAATGATGTGATGAAGTCTATTGGACTCAAGTTTGAGATCTTGTTTGTTGATAATGGTGGAACCGATGGGCAATTGGAAATAATGAAACAACTATATGAAAAATATCCTGGTACTTTAAAAGTTGTCTCACTATCTCGAAATTTTGGATATCAGATGTCAATTTCGGCAGGGCTTGAATTTGCTACGGGAGATGCAGTTGTAATCATTGATGCGGATCTCCAGGATCCTCCAGAATTAATCAAGGAATTTGTTGAAAAATGGAAAGAGGGATTTGACGTAGTTTATGGTGTCAGAGTTAAAAGGCAAGGCTCTTTTATTTTAAGATTTTTCTATAGAATGTTTTATTGGGTTTTTAATAAAACTGCGGACATTCCAATACCTTTAAACTCCGGCGAATTTGCATTAATGAACAGAAGAGTGGTTGATGAAATTAAAGCCATGCCGGAAAAAGTTCGTTTTATAAGGGGTCTGAGAGCATGGGCTGGATTCAGGCAGATTGGGATACCCTATAAAAGACTGCGCAGAGCTGAAGGAAAATCCCAATTTAGTATTTTTGATAATTTTGTTTTAGCTCTCGATGGAATATTATCATTTTCAACGAGGATTCTCACATTTATGTCTGTTATTGGGTTTTTAATTACCCTGTTTTCTATAATTTTGCTTGTGTATATAGTATTGGGGAAGTTTTTTTCTGACATATTTGTGCCAGGTTATGCAGCTACTATGGTTACAATTTCTTTTTTCAGTGGCGTTATTATCGCAATGTTAGGTCTCATAGGGGCAAGTGTCGAACGTATATTTTTAGAGGTTAAGAATAGACCCAAATTTATAGTAAGGGAAACCTGGGGGACGGATATACACAAGGAGCATGAATAAAAAAGTTAAACATGGGCGGAGCTTTTAATGGAATTTAAAAAAACAAAGTTAGAGGGTGTTTATATAATAGAACCGAGTATCTTTGAAGATGACAGAGGTATTTTTATAAAAGCATATAATGACTCCATATTCGAAAATGCTGGCATAGAATTGGAGTTCAAGGAAAGCTTCTATTCCATCTCTAAAAGAAACGTGATTCGAGGGATGCACTTTCAGTTGCCGCCACATGATTATGCAAAGCTTGTTTATGTTACTGAGGGGGTTATTGTTGATGTTGTTTTGGATATAAGAAAAAATTCTCCAACTTATGCAGAGTATATTTCTGTCCAGCTATCAAGCAGGAATGCGAGACAGATTTATATGCCACAGGGATTTGCCCATGGGTTTGCTGTAATAAGCAATAGCGCGACTGTTACATATCTCCAGACAGCCATCCATTCACCTGAATATGATACCGGAATAAGATGGGATTCGTTTGGGATGGACTGGAATCTAAAGAACCCCATTATATCCGAAAGAGACAGGAATTTCCCAAAGTTAGAAGAATTCGATTCCCCTTTTTTATATAATAAAGGTCAAAAATGAAGATCCTTGTTACAGGCATTACAGGGTTTATTGGAAATCGTTTGGCCAGAGAGCTCCTGAAATACGAACATGAGATTTATGCTATCTTAAGAAACCCTGCTCTCAAAAATAAATATGAAAAAAAGAACATTAAATGTTTTGTGGATAACAATTCAATGGCAGATTTCATGAAATTTTTTGAAAGAGAAAAATTTGACGGTGTAGTTCATTGTGCCTCTTGTTTTTTAGTTGAACATAAGCCGGAAGAAATTAACGATTTAATTACCTCCAACGTTTTGTTTTCCACAAAACTGCTGGAATCATCTGTAAAAACCAATGTGGACTGGTTTATTAATACAGGAACATTCTGGCAACATTATGAAAACAAAGTTTATTCACCCGTCGATCTTTATGCGGCTACCAAGCAGGCATTTGAATCTATTGCAATGTATTACATGGAGATTTCCGAGATAACATTTGTCACTTTAAAGCTTAATGATACGTATGGCCCAAACGACACAAGGCCTAAAATATTTAACTTGTTGAAAAAAATTGCTGAAACGGGTGCAACTTTAGGAATGTCTCAGGGGGAACAATATATAGATACAGTTTATATAGACGATGTTGTTGGTGCTTACGTTAGAATGATAGAATTATTACAAGGGGATAACAAAAAAAGGTTTAAAGGCAAATCATTCGCGGTGTCATCAGGCAATCTTGTGAAACTCAAAGAGTTAGCCGATATTTTTGAAAAAGTAGCTAAAAGGAAGTTAAATATAATATGGGGTGAAAAGCCATATCGAAAAAGAGAAGTAATGACACCGTGGAACAAGGGAACAAGAATTCCAGGATGGAAACCAAAAGTATCAATTGAAGAAGGAATTTCTGAACTGTTACGCGACACGGAAAATGATATGTAAAATCCTCAATGGTTATTAGGTTAGGGAAGTAATTTGTATACTAAAGAATTCAGAACAGAAATGGTTAAAGGTTGGAATAACTACCCCGCGGTACAGGGGAAAGTTTTTCGCCCTGAGCGCATAGGCGATCTGGTTGCCCTGATTGGCAGTAACGAAAAGTCGATTTTGGCAAGAGGGGGTGGAACAAGTTACGGCGATTCATCGATTAACAATGGCGGGATTAATGTTGATACCAGACGATTGAATAAAATGCTTCATTTTGATTCAGAACAAGGAGTATTGTATTGTCAATGCGGGGTTACATTGCAGGATATAAGCAGAGTCTTCATTCCTCAGGGGTGGTTTTTACAGGTAACACCGGGCACTCAATTTGCGACAGTCGGAGGCTGCGTAGCCACCGATGCGCATGGAAAGAATTGGAAAGCAGGATCATTTTGCAGTTTTGTTAAAGGGCTAAGTCTGATGCTTCAGGATGGAAGTATTGTTTGTTGTGATGATAAGAATAATCCGGACATATTTTACAGCACCTTTGGCGGCATGGGCATGACGGGAATTATTTTAGATGTTCGTATCCAATTAAGAAAGATCAGCTCTTCACTCATAGATGTGGAAACAATCCAGTGCAGAGACCTGAAGGAATGTTTTGCGGTCCAATCTGAATCGATGGAATCGCACGAATATATGTTCTGCTGGCTCGACTCCCATAAGGAAGGTGTCAATATGGGTAGAGGTGTTCTGCAGCGTGCCAATCATTGTTCGAATGGCCCTCCGATCTATAAAGAAAAGAGAAAGATTCATGTGCCTTTTTATCTGCCCAATTTTACGGTCAACACGTATTCGGTGGAAGCGTTTAATGCGGCTTATCATGCAAGTGTAGGGAAGAAAAATAGAAAAAAGGCATACATGATGGATTTCTTCTATCCGCTGGATTGTATCGCCAACTGGTATAGAGTGTACGGTAAGAGAGGTTTTCTTGAGTATCAGATGGTTGTGCCATCTGACGGAGCCTATGAAACTGTTTTTGAGATTCTTAAAGTCGTTACAAAATCAAAACTTGGGTCGACCGTAGCGGCCGTTAAACCTTTGTTGAATGCGAGGGGCGTGATGTCCTTTCCCATGGATGGATTTACTTTTGCGGTTGATTTTATGCCCGATCAAAGACTATGGCACCTCTTAGACACATTGGACGAAATAGTTATTGCAAACGGAGGGAAAGTCTACCTTGCAAAAGATGCTCGTGTCAGCTCAAAGAATTTCAGAAAGATGTACTCAGAAACGTTAGACAGGTGGGAACCCGTAAGACAAAAATATAATCCTGAGAATAGATTTTCATCAATGATGTTTAACAGACTCTACAAAGGCTAACGGACCGAAGATGAATGTTGTAATAATTGGCGCAAGCTCCGGGATTGGACGAGAGGTCGCGCATGTTTTTTCTCAAGAAGGCCATAATGTTATATGTAGCTCCCGCGATGAAAAGGAACTGGAATGGTTAGTTAGTGACTTAAAAATAAGATATGATTGTAGTGCCTGTGGAGTTCCGGTAGACGTAACGAACAATTCATCAATAAAAACTTTTATTGAAAAGATTTATGAGAATTTTACAATTATCGATTGCGTTATTGTCACTACCGGCACCATGCCGGGAAATGAAATGCCTTATTATGACGAACATGGACTAATTAACACCACAATGACTAATTATGTTGGTATAGCTTTGATTCTTAATGAAATGTCTCGCCGAATGGCTAATAATAATTCCGGAATCATAATATGCCTGAGTTCGGTTGCCGGCGACCGTGGTCGCCAGAGCAATTTCATATATGGAGCTTCCAAGTCTGCCTTAAACACATATCTGCAGGGACTGAGAATGAAATTATACAAACATAATGTTCGTGTCATTACCGTACTGCCGGGATATGTAGACACTCCCATGTCATATGGCACAGTTAAACAACGATATGCTGTTTCGCCACGCTATGTTGCCAGAAAAATTTACAAATTGACCAAAAGCAACAGAAATATTGTCTATATACCTCCGATTTGGTGGTTAATCATGAGAATAATCAGGTTTATCCCGGAAGCAATATTTAAAAGACTCAGTTCGGTTTTCTAAACCCAGGCAAGCGCATCATAAAGATTGTGCTTTTTGCAATTTTCGCTGCGTAGCCATTATGCAAGAAACAAACTGATTTAAGGTTGAAGCAATTATTTATGAAGAATGATGGGTTGAAAAAGATATTCTATTTGAGCCTTTTGATAGTGTTTTTGGTGGGGATCTTTCTCAGAATTCAATTTTCTCCTGATATCAACTATGAAACTGATTCATTTCCTGTTCTTCTTGCCGCGAAGAGTATTTCTGAGACGGGTCAATATACTATCCCACCGATCAGACTGACAGACTATAATGGCAATTATCAATCACATCCCGGATGGGCTGTTGGATACTCCCTATTATTATCGTGTCTCTTCTCAATCTTCGGCTATGGAGAGACTGCTGCCCGTTGGGCAACCATTTTGATTTGTTCGTCTGTAATCCTGGTCATAGGAATTTTAGGAAATCGACTCCAAGGGAAGGGTGTGGGCATCGTAGCGGCTCTTCTCGTGGCAGTTAACCCGTTACTTCTTTGTATCAACGGAAGAATTTTGACTGCAAATATGGGTTACTGCTTTTTAGTTATGAGCATATCTTTCCTTTTATTAGGGACAATACGCAAGCAGGAAGATGTAAAATTTGTAAGTTCGGAAGAGTTAATAAACTCAAGGAAACTTCTCTTCTTTTTCTCGCTCTCATTCCTGTTTTTTGGATTCATGGTAATGGCAAGGGATGACTTTGCCATGTTTGTTTTTGTCTTTTTTATTGTTTTCTGGGGAATATTAAGAAAACCTGCTGAGAAGATTTCAAAAAACCGATTACTTAACTACGTAAAGCTTTCGGGAATAGCTGCCTCCTTCTTTCTTGTTGGTTATCTTCCTAATATTTACTTCAATTATAAGACTTACGGGAAAATTCTGACTTCGTCTCATTATGAATATGGTGGACGCCTGAGCCTCGAATATTTCCTAAAAGGAAGCAGCGGAGCTCTTGGTCTGCCAGGTTGGGCTGTTATTATACTTACTATTGTCATTTTTGCTTTTCCTGTTGTGAGTATTTTTTTTGTTTGGAAAAAGTCAAAAGCCGGGGCCCTGACAGGATCATTAATTGCCGTTATGGCATTGCCAATAATATTTATAAATGGATCATACCCTGTTACTTCGAGTGGGGCTTCTCCACGGTATATCATTCCATTAATTCCCTTCGCATCAATTTTAGCAGGCATACTGATAGTCAAAAAAGATATAGTTGCCAAATTTCTTAAATATAGTTTCATAGCCTGCTTGATTCTATGGCACAGCGCCCTTATATATCCACCAACGGCGCTTTTTAAACACTTTCCGAAACTTGCTTATTTTACACAATATTCGCCCTGGTATAATAGACACAACTTTATTAATTATCCTCACCCTATTCGCGCAACCTTGCAGTGGGTGAAAAACAACACTCCACCAGATGCCATTATTCTAAGCGACTATGATTCCTATCACTACTTTTTTTATGCCAAGCGTGATGTTATGAATCGCGAATGTGTTGAGGACGTAAAAAAGCAGCTTAAGGATAGGCCGGTGTTTTTTGTTGAAGACCATCAAATTGTACGCCATCCTGATTCATTAAAAAATTGGAAAAAAAAGCTGATGGAAAACTCGATAATTCTGACGGAAAAAGACAGCATACCATTATTTAGCCCTGTAAAAGGTGAGGTGCAACTGAAAATCTATGAGTTAATCAGGACTGTCGGACAAGTGTAAAATAAGATATTTATGAGAAGTATAGGTTCCCGTTTTCACGGGAATGACATAAAATGGAAATAATTCAAAGGTCATACTATGGAATTAGAAAAGAATTTTAAAGGAAAAAGAGTTCTGATTACAGGACATACGGGTTTTAAAGGCTCCTGGTTGGCTATCTGGCTGAAAGAGTTAGGTGCAACGGTTTTAGGCTATTCATTAGAACCTCCAGGCAATCCAAATAATTTTGAAGCAACAAACTTATCAAACAGGGTAACTCATGTTCACGGTGATATTAGAGACTTCCCTTATTTTGAGGAGGTATTTTCTGAATTTCAACCCGAATTTGTTTTTCACCTGGCAGCCCAACCGATAGTCCGCCGTTCTTATGAAGACCCGCAATTAACTTTTGAAACAAATGTTATGGGCACAGTTAATATGCTTGAACTGGTGCGAAAGGTACCGTCTGTTCGTGCACTTGTAAGCATAACAACTGATAAATGTTATGAGAATAAAGAGTGGATATGGGGGTATCGTGAAAATGACCGTTTGGGGGGACATGACCCCTATAGCAGCAGCAAAGCTTGTGCCGAATTGGTTTCTCAGGCTTATATCAGGTCATTCTTTTCACAGAGAGAAGGTATCGGCGTCGCTACTGCCCGTGCCGGCAATGTGATCGGTGGTGGTGATTGGGGAGTCGATCGCCTTTTGCCGGATTGCTCCCGCGCTCTCTCTGCGGGAGACTCTATTTTAATAAGGAATCCGGAAGCTGTACGGCCATGGCAGTTTGTACTGGAACCGTTGTACGGCTATCTTTTGCTGGCAAGTAAATTATCTGAAAAACCCGATGATTATATGGGAGCATGGAACTTTGGTCCAGGCAATGAATGCTGTGTCCCAGTCAGTGAAGTGGTAGAGAAGACTATCAATTACTGGGGTTCCGGCAATTGGGAAAACCCCTCCGCCGAATTGAACCATAATAAGCATGAAATGAATTTATTAAAACTTAATAGTGATAAGGCCTATTCCTGTTTAGGATGGCATGGAGTTTTGAATATAGACTCTGCGATAGAAATGACTGTGAAATGGTATAAAACCTTTTATAAATCTGAATTTGCAGATATGTATGATTTCTGTGTAGAACAGATTGTGGAATATACAAAAAAATATCCGGGACGTTAGAAAAATGATTTCTGATAAAGAAAAACAAATAAGGGCAAAGATTTTTCAAGATGTTAAGTCGCTATATCTTTTGAGAAAAGCAGAGAAGGAATTTGTTCCAGGGGAATCCAACGTATCTTATGCCGGAAGGGTTTATGACGAGAACGAGATGATAACCCTGGTTGATTCTGCCCTTGACTTTTGGCTTACATCCGGAAGATTTGCTAAAGAGTTTGAGAAAAATTTTGCAGAGTTCCTCGGTGTTAAACATTGTCTTTTAACCAATTCAGGGTCGTCCGCTAACCTCTTAGCTGTATCGGCTCTTACTTCTCCCAAGCTTGGCAAGAGGAGTTTGAACCCGGGAGACGAGGTAATAACAGTAGCTTGTGCATTTCCGACAACTGTAAACCCGATTATCCAGAACAACCTGGTTCCTGTCTTCCTTGATGTGGATATTGGGACTTATAATATTCAGGCAGATGAGATTGAAAAGGCTTTATCGGAGAAAACCAGGGCAATTTTTGTCGCCCATACCCTGGGTAATCCATTTAACCTGGACAAGGTAATGGAAATAGCACGAAAATATAATTTATGGGTTATTGAAGATAACTGCGATGCTCTGGGTTCCCGATACAAAGGCCGACATACCGGTACTTTCGGTCACATCTCTACGTTCAGCTTCTATCCGGCACATCATATAACAATGGGAGAAGGGGGGGCGCTTGCCACTAATGATACCCAACTAAAAAGATTAATTGAATCTTTCAGGGATTGGGGAAGGGATTGCTGGTGTGAACCTGGGTGTGATGGTACATGTGGTAAAAGATTCGATTGGCAATTAGGGACACTGCCTTATGGATATGATCATAAATATATCTATTCTCATATTGGATATAATCTGAAGGTTACTGATATGCAGGCCGCTGTTGGGGTTGAGCAGTTAAAAAAACTCCCGGACTTTATTAATGGCAGAAAGAGGAATTGGGAAATTCTTTATGAAGGAATAAAGAAATATGAAGGCTACTTCAACCTTCCACGACCAGCAGAGGGGGCAGATCCAAGTTGGTTCGGATTCATACTGACAGTTAGAGAAGACGCTCCATTCTCAAAAAATGATGTGGTAACTTATTTAGAAAACAGTAAAATCGCTACACGTTCCCTCTTTGCCGGAAATATCTTAAGACATCCTGCATATCAGGAAATTGAATACAGAGTATGCGGAACACTCACAAATACTGATTATATAATGAACAACACATTCTGGATTGGTGTTTATCCTGGCCTTGATAAAGGCAGGATTACTTACATCCTTGACGCTTTTACGTCATTCATGAAGCAATATTCGTAAGAAGGCTTGGCTTATGAGACAGATTAAACTACTTTCCGTTGTTGTCCCGTGTCATAATGAACAGGAAGTGTTACCGACATCTCACGGGAGATTAACGAAAGTATTACAATATTTAATAGCAAATAACAAAATATCAAATTATGAAGTTATTTACGTTGATAACGGCTCGACGGATGATACCTTGCGAGTTTTGAAAGAGATTTTTGAGAATGACCTCCATATAAGAATTGTCGCCTTGAGGCGTGATTTTGGTTACCAGGGTTCAATTTCCGCTGGTTTGTATCATGCTCAGGGTGATGCGGTTGTCACGATAGATGCAGATCTGCAAGATCCCCCGGAGAAAATTGAAGAGATGATAAATTATTTTCAGGAGGGATACGATCTGGTTCTCGGTGTACGCGAGGATCGTTCCTCCGATTCTTTCTTAAAGCGAATCTTTTCTGAGGGGTATTATAAGTTAATAAAACTGATGGGAACTGAAGTTGTCCATAACCATGGAGACTTTCGACTAATGGCAAAATCATTAGTTGAAGAGTTCAATTCCCTTTCTGAAAGGAATCGTTTTATCAGAGCGATGATCTTGCAACTGGAATCCCATTACGCTCTGGTTTCTTATAAACGTGAAGTGAGAACTGCCGGCAAGTCAAAGTTTAATTTACGTTCATTGTTCTCACTCAGCCTTGATGGGATAGTATCGTTTAGCTATATGCCGCTTAGATTGGCATCCATGGCTGGTATATTTATGTGTTTATTTGCGATGGTGGGTGCAATCTGGGTTTTATATGTCAAGATTTCGGCCAACGTCGTTCCGGGTTGGGCTTCTACTTTGTTACCAATTTTTGGTTTGGGAGGATTTCAACTTCTTATTATGGGTTTAATAGGGGAGTATATTGGTAGATTATACATTGAGGTGAAAAAACGTCCTTTATTTGTTGTGAGGGAGGAATATACACATGACGACACATAGAAAAGACATTCCTGTTGTTATTTTAGCGGGTGGCTTGGGAACACGGCTCAGGGAACAAACCGAATTCATGCCTAAGCCAATGGTGCCGGTTGGAACAAAACCTATCTTATGGCACATTATGAAAATATACTCATATTACGGCTTTAGACGCTTTGTCATTTGTCTCGGATATAAGGGAGATACAATAAAAGACTATTTTTTGAACTATAGATTCAGAAACAGTGACTTTACAATTAATCTGAGTAAACATAACGATATTATTTTCAATAAATCTCACGAGATGGATGATTGGCAGGTTACACTCGCAGATACGGGCATGAAAGCTATGACCGGATCGAGGATTAAGCAAATTGAAAAGCTCATTGATACAGACTGTTTTTTGCTTACATATGGAGATGGGGTAGCTGATGTTGAACTTGACAAGCTCATGAAATTCCACCAGTCCCATGGGAAGATAGCTACAGTGACCGGTGTGAGACCGCCATCGAGATTTGGTGAACTTCGTATAGAAGAGAATCAAGTCGTTGAATTTGGCGAGAAACCGCAAGTAGAAAGTGACATGATCAATGGCGGTTTTTTTGTCCTCAATCGAGAAGTATTTGGTTATTTGCGGAAAGACAATGAATGCACATTTGAAAGAGAACCCCTGGAGAAGTTAGCCGAAGATGGTCAGCTCATGGTTTACCATCATCCCGGGTTCTGGCAGTGCATGGACACACTTCGTGATATGGATCTACTTAATAAATACTGGGAAAACGGCGTTGCTCCCTGGAAAATCTGGGAATAGGAAATGATGCAATTCCTGAGTGGTAAAAGGGTTTTAGTGACCGGCGCTACTGGATTTATTGGGTCTCACCTTACGAGACGTCTCCACAAAGAGGGCGCAGAAGTCCATATTCTGATTAGGAAGAATAGCAATAAATTCAGGATTAAGGATATCATTGAAGATATTGTTACCTGGTATGGTGACGTAACCGATTATCAATCATTATGTTCTTGTATTAACAATTCTAAACCGCAGATAATCTTCCACCTTGCAACCTTCAGAAATGTTGAAAGGGATGTAAAATTAATTGATTCAATGATTGATACAAACGTTAAAGGTACGGTTAATCTTTTAAGATCTGTAATAGATGAAAAGATCGCGCTGGAATGTTTCATTAATACGGGGACCTGTGAGGAGTATGGTGACGTTTCCGCCCCGTTCCATGAGGATAGAAAAGAGATGCCGGTTTCTCCCTATTCGGCCAGTAAGGTTGCAGCAACATATTTCTGCCAGATGATACATAAGACAATGGAATTGCCGATCGTTACACTCAGGCCGTTTCTTTCCTATGGGTCATACCAGGACACGGATATGATGTTTATTCCGTCTCTTATTAAACACTGCCTTGAAGGGAAGGATTTCCCGATGACCGAGGGCAACCAGACAAGAGAATTCAACTATGTCGATGATATTGTTGATGCATATATACTTACTGCCGAATGCCAGAATGCAGTTGGAGAAATCATCAATATTGGCAATGGTATTGAATACAAAATTAAAGATGTGGCAGAGCAAATTGTGAAGATGATGGGCAATCCCATTCAACTTCTTTTTGGTGCCATACCCAAACGAGCCGGAGAAACGGAGCATTTTTTCTGCAGTAATGACAAGGCAAAAAATTTACTCGGCTGGACACCTAAAACAACCCTGGATGTCGGTTTGAGGAAAACAATAGACTGGTATAAAAATAATTCAGGAATTTTTTAATTCCTGTTCGAGTGGCTAAAACAATGAGCACTAACAGGTCAAATACGTTGATAATGTTGGTTGATTATAGGAATTTTTTTTATATGTCGGTTCGTCATAAAGATGCCAGCATGGATATCGAAGCATTACGTGACTATTTCAACGATGAGGGATGGGAGTTAAATATAAAAAAGTATCCCGAAATTGATTTTAGAAATGAAAATTATCAGGGTAAAATTATTTTGTATCAATCATCGGAAGATCGAGATCTGTTTTATAAAAGTTATATTGAGGATGTATTGTTAGGTCTTGAACTCCAGGGAGCTATTCTCGTTCCAAAGTTTCATTACTTTAGAGCTCATCATAATAAGGTCTTTATGGAGATTTTGCGAGATTTAAATAATCTCGAAGAAATTCACAATGTTAGATCAAAAAGCTATGGAACGTATGAAGAATTTGCTCAAGAATTGTCTTTATTTCCATCAGAGTTAGTTTTAAAGCCCTCTGAAGGATGTGGCAGCAGTGGAGTCAGATTGCTAAAGGATGAATCTTCAAAAAGAAGATATGCAAGAAGGGTGAGCAGGTCACTTCATCCAATCGATGCACTTAAAAACATTATCAAATATTATGTATGGCATCCTTATTTTAAAAAGTCGAATAATCGTAGAAAATTTACGATTCAAAATCATATTCCCGATCTACAAAATGATTATAAAATACTTATCTATGGAGATAAATACTATGTATTGCTCCGCCATAACCGTAAAAACGATTTCAGGGCCAGTGGCAGTGGACTCTTCGAATATAACGAAAATTTACCCGAGGGGTTACTGGATTTTGCCGAGTTAGTTTTCAATAGTTTTGAAACCCCGTACCTTTCCATAGATGTTGGGTTTAATGGGCACGAATTTTTCCTTATTGAGTTCCAGTGTTTACAGTTTGGAAACTATACTTTGGAAAAATCCCCATTCTATTTTGCCAGAGAAGGAGAAAAATGGATAAAAATACAGGAGGAGTCAATTCTGGAAAAGGAATTTGCGAGAAGTGTAGTTCGATACGTTAATAAATTTATTGTTGCATGATAGCATTTTTCGCTAATTATAAGACCACGCGATCGGAAACCAGATGAAAGTAAGTGTCGTAAAAACTAAAGTGCATTATCCGCCAGCACCATTTCACCCATCAGAACAATATCCTGAATATCCCTATTCCAAAGAGTCAATATCCACTCGAGAAAATCCGGTCTATGCTGCCGTTCGGAATGCGTTATATTTAATGGATTTGGACAGTGAACATTATGGTACGCCTGATTGGAATCCCTTTGGCGAATTTGTCAAAGAAGGGAGCCGTATTGTTATTAAACCTAATTTCGTCAATCATTACAATTTATCAATTGATGACCATTCGCATTTTGAGGCTTTGGTGACACAGGCATCGGTAATTCGTCCACTTATCGACTATGTGATTATTGCCACTAAAGGAGAGTGTACATTAACAATTGCAGATTTGCCGATCCAGACTGCCGATTTTGATATGATAGTCAAGAGGACCGGGCTTGACCAGGTGATTGAATTTGTTCTGGATAAAACTGGTGGGCGAGGAACGATCGGATTGGCTGACTTACGGAACTACCAGCTGATGATAGATCGATCAGGAGCTATATTAGGTAGAAAGAAGCAGCCCGGAGATCCCCTGGATTATGCCTTGGTAGATTTAGGGAGTCACAGCAACTTAGTGCCAATAGAGAAAGATGTCCACTTGTTCCGTGCACCGGATTATAAAAATACTATCACAGTCAAAATGCATTCCAGTGGTGTACATTGGTATAGCTTATCCAGAACAATTCTAAAATCTGATTTTTTTATCAACGTCCCTAAATTAAAGGTTCATCGTAAGACGGGAGCAACATTAAGTTTAAAAAATGTTGTTGGTACAATTGGAGATAAATCGTGCTTACCGCATTATCGGGAAGGAGGACCGAACGCTGGTGGCGATGAACAGGCTGTTTCAACACTGATTAACTCATTGCGTGGACGACACTCTTTCACTTTGCGACGTCTTGGAAGAATTCCCTGGAGACTTATTATCCGTCCAGTGGGACGTGTATTGATGCGACTGAATCAAATGGCTCATAAGGATCAAAATTTAATAAATGTTACAGGCGGTGACTGGTATGGCAATGATACAGTGTGGCGTATGGTACATGATATCAACTGCATTCTTTTTCATTCTGATGCTCAGGGGGTTCTACACGATAAACCCCAAAGGCAATATCTAACAGTGGTCGATGGTATCATAGGAGGAGAGGGTGAGGGGCCACTCAGCCCAAGTCCGGTGGCTTCCGGGGTAATTGTTGCTGGAATCGATCCGCTGGCAGTGGATATTTGCTGTACGCGATTAATGGGATTGGATTGGCGTAAAATTCCGCTGTTTGCCAAATATGATTCATTCCAACGTTATACCTTTTCTAATTTCAATGATAATCCAGAACAAATTGAAGTGATTTTATCAGAAAATAATAAAATCATGAAACAACAAATAGATAACATACGTCCAGTACATAGTTTTGAGCCATCTCCGGGTTGGAAGAAGCATATTGAGCTGTAAAATATGGTGAATTCCAACGAAAAGATAAGAATAATGCATTTAAACTCATACATTGGCTATGATGGTCCAAGCAGGGGGATCCTTGGCCAGATAAAGTATATGAACAGGAATAGATTCCAGCCCGTTATCTGCGAAATAAAATCAACGAGACATCGGGAACTTATAAAAGTAATTGAAGATATGGGTTGTGAACATGTAAGCTTGTGTAGAAATAAATTCTATGATCTATACATAATCCTGAAATTAGTATTGCTTCTCAAGAAGCAGAAAATTGATGTTTTAAACACCCATAATGCCATTGCCTGCTGGTACGGAAACATAGCTGCAAAAATCGCAAATATACCCGTTGTGTTTACTCTCAGAAATAATCAGAGAGAGAATTACAAGTTGCTGTTAAAAAAAAGGTATCAGTCTCAAATTGCAATTATGCTTGACAGGTTCACAATGAGGGTGGCTGACAAAATTGTTGCGGTATCCCAAAGATTAGAAAAGTTTTATATTGAGAATGAGGGCATACCTAAAGGGAAAATCATTACAATTAACAATGCCATAGACTTAGAAACAATAGAACAATTTAAGAAGAATTATGACAGGGAAACCTTTAGAGCTGGAATGGGAATCGGGGGAGATATAACCGTCATAGGCATAGTCGGTGATCTTGTGGAGCGAAAGGGGCACGCTTGTCTGATCGAAGCCGCGAGAATTATATTAAAAACAAACGATAAGGTTGTCTTTCTAATCGTAGGAGATGGTCCCTTAAAGGCCGATTTG
The DNA here is from genome assembly GCA_030604545.1 of Deltaproteobacteria bacterium. Taxonomy (GTDB): domain Bacteria; phylum Desulfobacterota; class Desulfobacteria; order Desulfobacterales; family JAUVVS01; genus JAUVVS01. The sequence goes on from JAUVVS010000001.1 coordinate 24,430, forward strand.
ATTAAAAAAATTAATGATTATTCCATTTCTGATAACTTTGTTTTTACAGGGCATGTAAAGAATGTTTTTCATCATGCGGCAGCGATGGACATATTCGTTTTGCCCTCTTTTGCAGAAGGAATTTCACGGGCACTGATGGAATCAATGGCAATGGGATTACCTTCAGTTTGTAGTCGTATCGATGGAAATTTGGAAGCCGTCAATGATGGTGAAACGGGGTTTATCTTTCCGGTAAACGACCATGAGTCCCTTGCCGATAAATTACTCTCTTTAATAAGAAATGAAAGGTTGAGAAAAGAAACAGGAGAAAAGGCGCGCGTGAAGGCAAAGGAAAAGTTCGATATGAGAAAGCTGGCGCGCGCGTACGAAGAGTTGTATATGGAACTGATTAATGAGTATTCCAACAGCAATAATTGATGTGACGATTGTTTTTCAAAAAAATATCGGGGGGAATATCGTAATATGCAGGTGGCAATAATTGGAGCGGGAATCGCGGGTTTGACATTAGCGAAAAGGCTTTCTGAATATGGCATCAAGACAGTGTTGATAGAACGGGAAAATGCGGTGGGTGGTTTGGCCCGTAGTTTTAAATATGATAATGGTGCTACCTTTGATATTGGTCCACATCGATTCCACACTGATGATCCCGAGGTTAATCAATTTATAATGGAAACGCTCGATGAAGACCATATTATCATTGACAGAAACAGCCAGCTATTCCTTTTTGACAAGTATCTCCCATGGCCTTTGACGCCCAAAGGTTTGCTGTCGTTACCTTTGCACCTGTTCATTCGTTCGGGGATCGACTTGTTCATGAGGCGAAAGGCCCGGACTGAATCTTTTGAGGACTATATCATTGAAAAATATGGTGGGACCCTGTACCAAGTTTTTTTCAAACCGTATACAGAGAAATTCATGGACTACGAATGTTCCAATCTGCATAAAGATTGGGCTACGACAGGCATCAACCGGGCCACCATTGACAAAAAAGTTGATACCGGTTCTTTAACTTCCCTGATCAAGTCAGTCCTGTTTGCTGGTGAAGCTGGTACAAAGTTCATTTATCCCAGATCTGGGGGCATTGGCACATTTTCAGAGATATTGGCATCTAAAATTGAGAATTGTAATGGTCGCATTCTTTTGTCGACGCAAATAGCAAAATTTGTCTCAAATGACCACAAAATTAGTACAATCGTAACCGATGTGGGTGAAGAGATCCCAGTAGAGCATGTATTCTGGTCGGGTTCTCTAATGTCACTCCGTTCGCTGGGCAACGCCCCGGAATTAGTTCCACGACTTCACTATATGTCCTCTATTTTCTTCAATTATTTAACGACTGCACAAATTGAACAAGGTTTCCAATGGTGTTACTTCGGAGGTAAGGGGGCAGAAATAGACCGTGTCAGCGTGCCCCGAAATTTTAATCCGCAGTTGGTGCCTCAAGGGAAAGAGGGATTATGTGTCGAAGTCTCTTGCAACGAAGATTCGATTACTTGGAAGGATCCCGCGCGTTTGGATTGTATGTTGGAAACGTTTTTACTTCGGACCAACCTGCTCAATTCATTGGATCAAGTCGAAGACTACCATGTTGAGCATGTGCATGAGACCTATCCGCTGTATGTTTTGAATTATCCTCGCAAATTGAAGGCTATCTTTAATTGGGTCAACACAACGTGGTCAAATATAACCCTGATTGGCCGCACAGGGCGGTTCTGGTACAACAATATGGACAACTCAATAGCCGCGTCGCTTCGCACGGCTGGAAGGTTTATTAACGATTATAAAGAAGGTGCGTTGCGCCATGGAGACACATATTCAGCAGAAGATAGGTATCTGACAGGTAAAGATTAACCAATATGAACGACAATCATTATCAGAAATTGGTTCAAGAAAAAGGGAATACTAAGCTTGCCAGTTGCGGTTACACAGACCGCTTCGATCCCTTCGTATTAAACAAGAATTCCCGTCTCCGGGAGTTGTATGGTGGTTTGTTCAGTTCATTTCTGAACGATATTCCCTGCAATAAGTTGTTGGATATAGGTTGTGGTACCGGGATCTACTTTGACGTCCTTGCCACCTATTCAGATCACATCGAGGCAATAGACCTTTCCAAAGAAATGATACAAGTGGCGCGGGAATATTGCCTACAGAATGGTTTGACAAATATCCATCCTCGGATGGGCTCAGCGGAATTTCTTGAGTACGAGGATGAAAGGTTTGATGTTGTTATTGAACTCGATGTGCTTCATCATATTAGCGATTTAAAAAAAACTCTGTCTGAGATCTACCGGGTGCTAAAGCCCGGCGGCCATTTTCTTGTCTTTGAACCAAACATTTGCAATCCTTTGATGTTTCTTGCCCATGCTCTGCCTGTAGAGGAGCGCCTGGCTCTTGGGCGTAACCGACCAGGGAAATTGATCACATTGCTTGAGGAACGATTTGACACTGTTCACTGGGAGGGTGTCTGTGCCTTGATCACACACACCAAAGGGGTTAAGCGATTCATTTTAGATAGATATTTAAAGCTTTGGAAACTCTCTGGCGTGAAACGATGTTACCCACGGCAGGCTTGGTTGGGAATTAAATCAATAGATTCAAAAAATGGACTTTAAAGTTACACTCATAAACCCACCACTGGTGTATAACGCTGGTGATGCCTATGGCAGTATTCCTTTTATGCCAACCGGTTTATTGTATCTGGCAGGATATTTGGAATCAAACGGTGTAGATGTTTCCATCATTGACGGGTTTGGCTTATCTCCACGCCAGTTTTACCAAATTGACAGCAAACTTATTGGCAATGGGTTAAGAGAGGAAGAGATAGCCGAACGCCTTGACGGTGAAAAACTCGTGGGTATCTCTGTTCATTCCGGCATGTCTCATTCGATTGCGCTGCGATTGGCCCAAACTATCAAGAAACGACTTCCTTCGGTTACTCTGGTCGCCGGTGGAAGCCAAGCGAGCGTGGTTTACAAAGATTTCCTTGAAGGAGGGTTTGACTACGTTTGCATTGGAGAGGGGGAAAATTCTCTTTTTGCCTTGGTGAAATATCTTCGAGATGGGCAAGGAAGTCTCTCAAGCATACCGGGTTTGGCCTATCACGGGATGGCACCGAGTCCATGCGTTTTCGAAGAGGACCTTGACCATTTTGCATTTGGCGCATTGCAGATGCTTCCATTGCATATCTACTGGAGCTTTGGAATGCAGCATGCACCAACCCAGGGGAAATTCATGGTAATAACTACCTCGCGAGGATGTATTTACAACTGCCGTTTTTGTACTACACCGAAACTTCACGGACGTAAATGGCGAACACGGTCGGCCAAAAACATCGTAGATGAAATACAATCAGCCGTTGAAAGTTACGGAATTGAAGATGTTATCATTCAAGATGAACTTTTTGGCTTTCGAAAAGAAAGCGCGCGTGATTTTGCTTATGAGATTATAAACCGCAATCTGAAGATACGAATTTCTCTACCATCTGGAATGAAGGTAGAGACAACCGACGAAGAGACGCTTGCCTTATTAAGACAGGCCGGATTACATTATTTAGTTTTTGCTCCTGAAAGCGGCTCGAAACGCGTACTTAAAAAAATGAATAAGCCGATGAATTTCGAAAAGCTGTTCCGTTTGGTCTCGTTTGCTGGTGACATAGGAATTAAAGTGGGGTGCTTTTTCGTCATTGGCTTTGAAGATGAAAACGATGAAGACCGGAGAATGACCAAAGATTTGGTGGTGAAGCTGACAAAGTTGGGGGTGGATGAGGTAAGCCTGTTTATCTGGTCGCCTCTGCCGGGCGCAGCTGCGTTTGAAAGCGAAACCGGCTGGTCTCGATACGAGGATCTGAACTGGAGCCCTACGTGGCGCAAGGATTACAATAAACTAAATAAATTCCGCAACAAATTGTATAAACGGTGGCTTCTTACAAAAGTTTTCTATCACCCTGTCAACTCTATGCGGCTGGCTTTCAACGTCTTTACCGGTCGTTTCCAACTCAAAAGCGAGATGGCTTTCCATCGAGTGCTACGCTCTTATTTAAACAAAAACAGTACCCCACCTTGAATTCGTACATGCAGGTCTGATTACCCAAGGCGAAAACGATAAGAACTCTTCTTGCCAGTCTCCGTTGGGCTGGCCAACCCTCCGTGTTACATTCACATGAATTTTGTAAATTATATGTCTGATGTCCTTTACATAGGAATTGCGGGATTAGGATGTATTGCCCTGCTAAGTTGCCAAGCCAAAAAATGGTACATGCTGTGGGTTGTCCTTGCTGTGTTTGCCGCGGTGATTATTTGGAAACAATTGTTGCCAGCTGGGCCAGTAGCGCAACTGTTGCCCGCCATTGTGGTCATGTTTCTCTTGCCGGGATTTTTAGTTCTGGAGTTGGCATTTCCAGCTTTGGCACGAAAAATTGGTCCTCTGGAGCGTGGTCCGTTGCTGTTCGGCCTTTCCATGGGGATCTGGACGTTAATTGCGGCAGTAGCCTATCGGGCACAGCTGTCCAGTGACCTGGTAATCGGTGGTGTTCTGGTCGGCGATATACTTGGCCTGGTAGCGATTTTTATTACTATGTTCCGATATAAAGATTCAAAACCTCTTCCCGAGGAAAATGATCAGCTTGACTATGTTAAGTTATCCTATTTTATATGCTTGATTGTCATTCTGCTGATTGTTGCAGGAGTGGTTGGCTTCAGTGCTGAATTTCAACGGTATGATTTTGATTCCAGCTTTCATTTGGCAGGTTACCATAAGATTGCCGATAACGTCAAAATCATAGGTGGCAATGCATTTTTAGGACCTGAATATTCTTATTTAACACACTATATTGCTCATCCATGGTACCTGGTATTCGGTTTGTCTGCTCGTCTGGCTCACACAAATGTTGCTTGGCTCTACGTATGTCTTGCGACCATACTAACACCCCTGTTTTTTCTTAGTTTTTATTCCCTGTTAAAAGTGCTGACGAAAGACAATTGGATAGCGATAATTGGAACCTTGCTGGTCATAGGTCCCTGGGTTTCCAAAATGGCATTAAGTTGGGGACCACCTATGGGTACTTTCTATCTTCAGTTTTTGCCTTACCCGGGCACATATACCCAATTAATATTGTTTCCTTTGTGGCTTGCTTATTGTTTCCGGTACATACGCTCTCGAACATCAGAGGAGTGGGCTGTAGTAGTCTTATTGGCTATAGCTGCAATGGGAGGCCATCCTGAATGTCTTTTAGTGGTACCCTACAGTATCGGTATTTTATTTATTGTTTCGATGTTTTTCCTTACCACGCGCCGTGACAGGATTAAAACCCTTGCTCTTGTTGCTGTGATCGTCATTTTTGCGGCTATAATCGCTTATCTGACACTTAACCCGGTTGGCAAGGAATT
>JAUVVS010000106.1 GCA_030604545.1 Deltaproteobacteria bacterium
TTCACAATCTGAAAATTGCAAACAACGCAGATCTGGTCCTATTCATGGCCGGCAATCAATTCATGGTGATGGACGAAATTATTTCTACCTTTCAGAAAAAATATCCGGATATTAAAAGGATTTTCTACCCTGATATTTCACCACAGAGACACACAGAGAACACAGAGTAGTTACCTCAACCCTTCATCACTCCATCGCTCCAATACTCCACTTATTTCAGCTGTGACACAGGGGTTACCATTAAAGTAACCATAGCCTTAGAGACAAATTTTTTCTCTTCTCCAGACACGGAAAATACTTCAGACTTTGAAACCATTATTTTTTTTACCGCTATTGATCACTTTTAAACAACAAACCATGGCTATTCACCAGTGGCAGGCTTAAAGTAGTTTATTTTGCACTCTATCAACCTGACGAGTTGACCATAATCCATCTTTAAAAAACCTCAAGTATCAATAAAGATATGAAAACAAATTTGTGGACATATTATTATATTTAATGCTATAAATTTTAAGTTTTAGGTGTTGGGTTTTTTGTACGAGAATCCGGAACAAATCTGTATAAATGATATATATATAAAAATGTCTATTTTTTCTTTTCAGCTTCCCAAACTAGAGGGATTCACTCTCGAAACCTATTCCGTTAAGTTTTCACTGGATAAATTATCTATAGGTGTCGATAACATCCACTATGATGTTTATCTTAGCCCTGGTTTTCACAAAGCAACCAGGAAAGTCGTGCTTCGACTTCTTAGTAATTATGCCGACGCTAAATATTTTCTGAATTTAGATAAGACATCAAATCTAGCCAAAGAAAGAGATGAATTTAAACGGCTTTGCCGTGATGTGTTAAAAAGTGGAGTAAACAAGGGAAAATTAGAATCTGAGATTCAGATCGATTTGCTGGCCCAGATAGCAGTTGTCAAGATGTTAATAAAAGAAATACGTGACCAGTATGAAAAATTGATCAATCAAATAAAGAATATCATCCGAAAACACGAAATATCGCGACATCTAGACATGAGTCAAGAAATGAAAATAAAGGAAAAACTGTCTGATATTCAGCAGAATAAAAAATCAATTTTTCAAAATGTGGACAGTGAGCTTTTTCGATATCTGATTGACGTTCAGCACGAAGGATTAAATGAGATGCGTGAAGCGGTTTTTGGATCAAATTCAGTTCTTCCTAATAACGTCTTCTTAAATCCGATACTCCATAAAGAGAATCCGTTTGATGATTCATTAATGATAGATGAATATGTGTTGATGGGCAATCGTTCTGAAGATTTTAATCAATATGATACATTATTATTCCAGGTTAGAAGTCTTCTGGGTAAGATTATCATGGAAGATCCATCCATTAGGAAGCGATCAGAGCAAGCAGTAACAATACCCGATCAGGAAGATGAAAAATCAGAAAATAATAAGGAAGTCAACAATCAGAAAATAGATATCTGGATAAAACATGTTGATAATATTGATATTCTGTTTAATAATTTTCAAACGAATGACCGTTACAAAACACTCAAAAAGCAAAAAGGGGATAAAAAAGATTGTTTAAGTCTCAAAAGACAGGCTAAAACACAAGAAAGATTCTTAAACTTTATTTATAAAAAGATAAATAGGAAGGGATTGATTAAAAGGATGGCTGCCTCTTTTGAGATGCAGCCTGTTTATCATGAATACTGCCCTCCATTGATTCCCCGACAAGTTTTACAGTTTCTGGTTCAACCCAAACAAAGAAAAGATATTGTACTTCAACTTAAAAAATTAAAAGGATTCTATGACAAATCGTTTTCTTTGATACCACTCCAGAATATAATAAAACGCCTGAAAAAAATAAAAACTAAAGAAAAGAAAAAGTACCTAATCCGATTCCTTAACGCTTTTGCACGTTATCATAGGGACTTACAGAATTTCAATATACTCAAAGAGGCCATGGAACGTATAAGCCTGGTCACGGAAGAAAAGATTATCAACCTCTCACGCAAAAATCGTCTCCTCTATGAATTTCTATTGTCACACGAACAAATCCACGAGGAAAAGCCGATCATCAATCATGTAATTATCAAAGCGGATGTGCGAGGTTCCACAGATTTGACCCATCTAATGAAAGAGCGAGGATTAAACCCGGCATCATACTTTAGCCTTAATTTTTTTGATCCTATTAACGAAATTTTATCGGAATACGCTGCAGAGAAGGTATTTATTGAGGGTGATGCGATTATCCTATCGATATATGAGCATGAAGATACTCCGGAAGGGTGGTACTGCATTGCACGCGCATGCGGTCTTGCAATTAAAATACTTCTTATTGTACATCAATATAATATGAACAATAGAAAACATGAACTTCCGATACTCGAATTGGGAATCGGCATAACTTACAATAACACTCAACCTACTTTTCTCTTTGATATGGATACCCGAATTATGATCTCTCCGGCCATCAATTTAGCTGACCGGCTGTCAGGATGCGAAAAGCAATTACGTAAATTAATTTCTACAAAAAAGTTACCTTTTAATCTTTACGTATTCCAAACAGTATCGGAAGAAGAAATTGCTGCAACCAAAGATGATCTATTTTCCCGTTATAACGTTAATGGCATAGCGTTGGATGGGAATAGTTTTAAAAAACTTTCAAAAGAGATCGACTTGAAGGTCTTAAAACTCCAACTTGATGATTTACAGAAAGAAAAGACAAAGGTTTATACAGGGAAATTTCCTACAGTAACCGGAAAATTTCAGCGTTTGGTCATACGCGAAGCCAATATCTGCCAAGTTGCTCCAGATGATTTAAGTATTATCCGTCCGACAACTCGAAAATACTATGAAGTATGCACAAATCCCAAACTCTATAAATACGTGAATAAAGTAAGTTAAGTTGTAACCGTTCACGGGTTCAGGGTTCAGAAATTGTAGGTTCACCTCACAAAAGAGAAAAATCCTTTAGGAAAACTGCAATGAAAAGATCACTTCTTACCTTTATTATCCTACTTTTATTGCCTTCAATTCTTTTGGCAGAAATACAGGGAGACTCACCAAAGTACAAACATCAAAGGGAAGAGATGGTATTAAAACAGATCCGCAGGCGGGGTATATCCGATGAAAAGGTTCTCAATGCCATGGCCCAAGTTCCCAGGCATTTTTTTGTACCCAAAAAGCTTTCATATAAAGCATATTCAGATCATCCCCTTCCCATCGGCGAAGGTCAGACCATCTCTCAACCATACATTGTAGCCCTAATGACTCAATACCTGGGCCTTACAGGGAGTGAACGTGTCCTAGAAATCGGTACAGGCTCAGGCTACCAGGCGGCAATACTCTCAAAAACCACAAAGGAAGTCTACACCATCGAAATAAGAAAAAAGCTTTATGAAAGGACATCCAAGCTCCTTAAATCACATGATTATAAAAATATAATAACACGTCACGGCGACGGCTATTTTGGCTGGAACGGAGCAGCGCCATTTGACTGCATTATGATTACCGCCGCTGTCAATCATATCCCGCCACCACTTTTGAAACAACTCAAAAACAAGGGAAAACTCATCCTCCCGCTCGGAAATCCTTTTAGCTATCAAAACCTTGTCCTTGTCACAAAACGCGATGATGATTACACAGTAAAACAAATCATCGGCGTTCTTTTCGTCCCTCTGACAGGCTACGCCCTTGACAAAAAATAGTCGACCTTAGGCAATAACCAATGATCTTCTTAGCTGTTTTTTTTCTATCACTTTCCTCTATTACCTTTGAGGTGCTTCTTATAAGAGTATTCTCCATAAGCCAGTGGAACCACCTTTCTTTTATGGTCATCAGTATCGCACTTTTTGGATTCGCTGCAAGCGGCACTTTATTAAGTATCTTAGATACCCGAAAAAAGGGGTGGGAGAAACGGTTTTCCTCAAAAGGTTCGGTGGCATTCTTCATTATCCTATACACCGTCACCGCAATCACATCTTTTACAGTTCTGAACATAATTCCGCTCGACTATTTCAGACTTCCCTTCGAACCTATCCAGGCTTTTTATCTTTTGTCTGTATACATCCTACTATCACTCCCTTTCTTCTTGACGGGATTGATCACCTCTATCGCCTATTCTTTCCTTCCTGAAAAAACAGGTTTTGTTTACTTTGCAAGCATGGCAGGTTCTGCATTCGGAGCAATTATCCCGATCCCTCTCCTTCCCTTGTTCGGTGAAGGAAGGCTCATTATTCTCACAACGCTCATTCCTCTGGTGCTCATCCCCTTCGTAAGATTAAGAATGCCATCGAGCCAATCGGAAAGAAACGATATGCAAAAAGCCTGCTCCCGTAATAAACATCTAGCTTTTATAGCATCCGGTCTTGTGATCGCCTTCATATCAGTCATTCTCATTTCTCTCAAAGGTGGTGCAATCATCCAGGTAAAACCATCACCATATAAAGCTTTCAGCCAAATCCTCCAGTTTCCCCACGCTAGGGTCATTGAATCTGTTTCCAGTATAAGGGGAAGAATCAATAACATAAAAAGCCCATATATCCGTTTTGCACCGGGATTGAGTCTTAAGTTTACCGGTATGCTGCCCAATCAATGGGCGATTTTTAAAGACGGTGATGAGCAGTTCACATTTTACAATTTATCCCACCAAAAAGATGCGTCATTCTCCAAATCCACCCTTCCCTTTTTAGGATATCTTCTTTCTTTCAATCCCGAACACGTCCTCTTGCTCCAACACGGTGGCGGATCGGGTATACCCTGTGTCTTGGCTTCAGGAGCTCGAAAAATCACTATCGTCGAACAAAACCCACAAATTGCTCGAGCCATTCGAATTCATTATAGCCTTCCTGTGGTAAACCAGAATCCCAGAGCATTCCTCGCCAGGTCCAATAAACGATTCAACGTCATCCATGTGGAAAACTGGGGAACATCAATCCCAGGTGCGGCAACTCTCAACCAGGAACACCTCTTCACGATTGAAGCATTCACGGAATACCTGAAACACCTCACGGAACAAGGCATCCTCATCATTTCTCGGAAACTTCTCCTTCCCCCTGCAGACTCGCTCCGCCTCTGGGCTACCGCATACAGCAGTCTAAGGTCGCTTGAAATTAAAAACCCGGAAAGCCACATAGCTTTGCTGCGAAACTGGGACACTTTCACACTCATTGTCTCTAAACAATCTTTTCAGAAAACATCCATCATAAAAGACTTTGCACGGAATCAAAACTTCGACCTCGTTTTTCTTCAAGGCATTACAAAAGAAACAGCCAACAGATTCAATATATTCGATGAGCCTTACCATTTCCTTGAAATACAACGCATTTCACACGCATATAGATCCAGCACTGAGAAAGCGTTTTTTAATGACTATCTCCTCGATGTTTCTCCGCAGACGGACATACGACCTTTTCCCAACAGATTTATTAAATGGTCCAGGCTAAAAGAAATTTACAAAAGTAAGGGAAGTAGACTTTACACCCTATTCATGTCAGGCGAAATCGTTGTTGCGGTTGTATTTTTCGAAGCACTTATAATTTCTATTCTCCTGCTGGTACTTCCCCTGTTTACGATTCCAAAAAAAGAAAAAAAGATCTTTTCTCATATTCTCTATTTTCTTTCAGTTGGTGCAGGTTTTATGTTCGTCGAACTCTTCTTCATTAAAAAATATATCCTTATCTTTGGTGACCCTGTAATCAGCTTCACTGTTGTAATCTCAGGAATCCTCATTTTCTCAAGCATCGGAGGCTTTTTTTCTCAGCGCCTTGGGCACAAAAGCCTCCGTTATACCCTTATCGTTTTATTTGTTTTTCTAATCCTGATATTTCTCGGCTTTGATACAATTGTCCATCGAATCCTAGGATTTTCAGGCATTTTTCAATACATAGTGCCGATCCTTCTTCTCATGCCATTGGGATTTCTTGTGGGCTTTCCCTTTCCTCTCGGTATGAGGTATCTTTTAAAAAGTCCTGGGCAACGTGCACATGCCTGGACGGCAAACGGATGCGCTTCCGTCTTGACTTCAATATTAGCAGCTCAAATTGCACTCAGCATTGGAATCAACGCGATAATTGCCTTCGCAGCTTCAGCATATTTCCTGGCATTTCTCGTAACCGTTCACGGGTTCAGAGGTTCAAAAAACCCATTTTCTTTTTGCAGTCGGCACTTTCAAGGATTTTTCAAGCTGCTTTAGAAATTGCTTTCTTGGTATTTCTTTTGCCCCGAAACTGATTAAAAGATCGGTTGTTACCTGGCAGTCTATCATATCAAATGACAATGCTTTAAGATATTCAACAAACTTTACAAAGGCAACTTTTGACGCATTATTTTTACGCGTAAACATTGATTCCCCAAAAAAACATTTTCCCAGAGAAACACCGTATAATCCACCTACCAGTTCCCCTTCGCTCCAAGCTTCTACTGAATGTGCATATCCTAAATCATGAAGTTTGCAATAGGCTGTAATCATATTTTTTCCTACCCAGGTTCCTTCATTTTTTTGCAATCGAACTTGTGCGCATGATGCTATTACGCGATTAAAAGCGCTATCCATCGTCACATGAATTATATTTTTTTTGATTATCTTTTTCAGGCTTTTTGAAACCTTTAACTCCCCGGGATGCAACACAAGGCGGGGGTCGGGTGACCACCACAATATAGGCTCTTCACCTGAAAACCATGGGAATATACCCAACTTATAGGCAAGTAGAAGTCGCTTTGCGCTCAAATCGCCGCCAATTGCCAGCAAGCCGCTAGTATGGGCAAGATGGACTGGAGGAAAGACCAATTGATCAGATAGAAGAAATACAGGCATGAATTTGGTAGATTTGTAAAAAGTCAAAAAATGACTTTTTACAAAGGTTTGAAGTTTTAGGTGTTAGGTTTTAAGTGATTGAATAAATATGAAATACCTTATCTTAAAA
>JAUVVS010000071.1 GCA_030604545.1 Deltaproteobacteria bacterium
ATAATTAAATTTTAACCGTGTAAAACTCGCGCATAAGTGAGTGTAAAGAAAGAAGTGTGAGGTCAGACAATTACACGGCTGAAAATTTAATCACCTTTCAAGCTTATTTGTATAAACTGGTTTCAAAGGGCTAAAGTGTTACATAGTTTCGTAAAAAGTCAGAAAAGCGACCTTTTTACGAGTGTGTTTTCTCTCAAAGGTCTATATTCTACCCTCCCATCTTGAAGCTGAGGAGGAGGACATTTAAAACCTTGTACATCTTTCACTTTTTATGAGCAAGCCATCGATAAAACCCAAAAGTGATTTTTATCATAGGCTAAAATGGCTTATGTTCTTTCGGGTCCTTTTTACTACTTTTCTTTTGGGATCTACTATTTTCCTACAACTCAAAAAAAGTCCCTCCCCCCTTGCCAAACCTCTTCTAATCCTTTATGGACTTATTGCCGGAATCTTTATCCTTTCATTTTGCTATTCGCTGATACTTAAACGCATTAAACGTGAACTACTATTTGCTTACATACAAATTGGAATAGATACATTTATCGTATCTTTGATCATTTTTGTAACGGGTAGTTTTTCAAGTATTTTCTCTTTTCTTTATCTTCTTGTGATTATTTATGCGAGTATGCTGTTATTTAGAAAGGGAAGCATGATTATGGCTGCCCTTTGCAGTATACAATACGGTGTCATGGTCGACCTTGAATATTATGGCATCCTTACGCCTTTTGGTTTAGATAGGAGTTTTATTGCCGGAAGCTATGATGGAACCCATGTGCTTTATAAGATAATGATTACCATGGCAGCATGTTTTAGCGTTGCCTTCTTGAGCAGCCTTCTTTCGGAACAGGAGAAGAAGACAAGAAAAGAGCTTTTAATTATGGAGGACCATGTTAAGCGTGTTGAAAAGATGGCTGCCATAGGTGAGATGGGGGGAGGCTTAGCCCATGAAATCAAGAATCCGCTTGCCTCTCTTACAGGTTCAATACAGCTTTTAAAGGAAGATATTCCTTATAATCCTGATCATGACAAGCTGATGCAGATAATTTTAAGAGAGGCAGACCGATTAAGCTCTCTGGTAAGTAATTTTCTTTTATTTGCAAAGCCTCCGGTTGGTAAAGTTGAGGCAATTGAACTGAGCAGAGCTTTGAAAGAGACAATAGACTTTTTTGAAAATGACCAAACTTTTTCCGGGAGAATTACAATTACAAAGGAATTTGCTTCCGCTATATGGGTTGAAATAGATCCGGTTCATTTATACCAGGTTCTTTGGAATCTTCTTTTGAACGCCGTTGAGGCTATTAAGGATAAAGGGCACATCCATATGAAAATGTTCCCTTTAAGAAAAAAACATGTCGTGATCAAAATCTCTGATGATGGGTGCGGCATGTCAAATGAGACTATCAAGACTATTTTTAATCCCTTTTTTACAACAAAGCCAAACGGAACAGGTCTTGGACTTTCAATTGTTCACAGAATACTCGAATCGTATGATAGCCGGCTTATTGTTGAGAGTAAAATTGATATTGGAACAATATTTACGATTAAATTACATAGGATCGATCCTCCAACTAATTATTGACACCTACCTTTAAATGGGTTACCAAACCCAGCTTAAACTTATTATTATCAGCGTGGAGCATAATTCCTTTATTTTTCCATTAACCAGGTTTAAAACCTTCGCCTTTCAGGCGAAAAGCTTCAGCGGGTTGTAAAATATCCGAGATGTAAAGGCCGCATGTCTTTTGAATTTTTTATAGGGGGCCGCTATCTAAGGTCCAAACAGAAACAGAGTTTCATTTCATTAATTACCTTTCTTTCTACGGCGGGTGTTACGGTAGGGGTTATGGCCCTAATCGTAGTAATCGCTGTTATGTCTGGTTTTGAGTCTGATCTTAAGTCACGTATCCTAGGAGGTCAGTCGCACGTCGGATTAATGCGCCATGGCGGACCCTTTACCGAATATCAACGAATTCTAGAAAGAGTGGAAAATATTGAAGGGGTTGAAGCTGCCACACCCTTTATATATACCCAGGTCATGCTTCGTTCATCATCACGGGTGTCCGGCGCTGTTTTAAGAGGGATAGACCCTGAATCAGCGGGCAGAGTGATTAAAACTCTAAAAAACATTTCTTTTCAATATAATGCAAAGGAATATGATAGCGGGGACTCAACCACGACTGCACCTGGAATTGTTTTAGGCAAAGAGCTTGCAAAAAACTTAGGTGTCCATAAGGGTGATATGATTTACCTTATTTCAACGCGGGGAATGATTTCTCCCATAGGGCACGTACCTACAATGAAGCGGTTTAAGGTAACGGGATTTTTTGAGTCCGGCATGTATGAATTTGATGGATCATTTGCATATATACATATAGAGGATGCCCAGAAGCTTTTGCATATGGCTGATTCTGTAACGGGAATTGAAATTCGGGTAAAGGAAAAGGATATCTACAATGCAAATATCATTTCCGATAAGATTGGTAAAGATCTGGGATTTCCATATTGGGCCTGGGACTGGATACAGAAGAATCATAATCTATTTACGGCGCTTAAGCTGGAAAAGAAAGTCATGTTTATCATTTTAGCACTTATCGTTCTTGTGGCAGCTTTTAATATTGCAAGTACGCTTATTATGATGGTGATGGGGAAAACAAGAGATATTGCAATATTAAAGGCCATGGGCGCTACAGATAAGAGTATTAGAAAAATATTCGTCTTTAAAGGAATGGTTATCGGTTCAATCGGCACTGTTCTTGGCGTATGCTTAGGATCCATTATATGTAAAGTACTAAAACATTACAAGATCCACGAACTCACAGGAGATATATACTATTTTACAACAACACTTCCAGTAAAGCTTGAAATCTTAGATGTTTTTTTAATCATATCTGCTACCCTGGTAATTTGTTTTATTGCAACGCTATATCCTGCGCGTCAAGCATCCAAACTCGACCCTGTTGAAGCGATACGATACGGATAATGATAGGGGAACTCATCAAACTTCAGAGAGATAAGTGCAAATAGTGCCCTAATAGAATAAAAACTCAATTAAGTGTTATACGTTATTGGTTTTAGTACCTTATAACAAATAACTTTAAATTGATCGTTATCGCTCAATTGAGGTAGTAGATTATACATTACTGGAGAGCGAAACGACAAGGAAGGCAGGCTAAAGCCAAAGAATGGAAATAGAATCCGTAACACACGGCACGCAAAATGAAACACGCAACTTGATAGCTGTCAGAAATCTATATAAGAGCTTCAAAGGCAATGGTGTTCGCATTGATGTCTTAAAAGACATAAATTTTGATTTAGGTGCGGGAGAGACTATAGCCGTTGTTGGAGCCTCCGGAATCGGAAAGTCTACTTTTCTCCATATTCTTGGAACACTTGACAAGCCTGACAGCGGAAAGCTTTGGTTTCAAGGGGAGGATGTTTTTCTTTTTGATAATACAAAGCTGGCAAAATTTAGAAATGAGTCCATCGGTTTTGTTTTTCAATTTCATCATCTTTTGCCTGAATTTTCAGCTATTGAAAATACGATGATGCCGGCACTTATAAATGGGTTGAGTAAACAGCGTGCCCAGGAGTCTGCAGAGGCAATTCTTATAAGGGTTGGGCTTAAAGAAAGATTATTTTACAGGGTAGGCAAACTTTCAGGTGGTGAACAACAGCGGGTTGCTTTAGCAAGAGCCCTGGTTTTTAAACCTGTTATTCTTCTTGCTGATGAGCCTACAGGTAATCTTGATAAAAGAAACAGTGAACAGATTCATGAGCTGCTTTTTGAGCTGAATCGAGAACTTTGCATGACAATGGTTGTTGTTACACATAACTTGGAACTCGCATCCTATATGTCACGTAGGATGACAATTATCGACGGGCGACTGCTGGAAACAGAATAGGGTATTTTTGTGAAAAAACGTTTGAGTCTGCTCATGATTATAATAACTTGTTTTTTTACAAATGATGTTTATGCAAAGGAGACGGTAAGGATAGTTATATTACCCTTCAAAATCCACTCGATAAAAGAACTTTCATATCTACAAACCGAGATTCCGGATGTAATTAAGAATCACCTCAAACAAGGTGGCGCAGTTGTATTGGAGCCTGATATTGTATCTGATTCTTCATGGAAAGAAAAGGTTAAAACTATTGATGAAATCCGAAATATAGGTGTTAAGGCCGGTGCCGACTATGTTATTTGGGGGAGCTTGACTAGAATAGGCCAAAAATTTAGTTTGGATGCAAAGATGATTAAATCATCCACAAAGGAGCCGCCAAATACATTTTTTAAAGAAGGAGAAAGCATAGAGAGCCTTTTTGGAACCGTAAAAAAACTTGCCGGCAATCTTGGCATGAAGCTTTTTAAACTTGAAAAAGTTGCCAAAGTTATTATCACCGGCAACAAACGTATTGAAGTTGATGCCATTAAAAGAATGATCAAAACAGCGCCCGGCGACGCTTATCTTGTAAAAAACCTCACAGAAGACCTTAAGGCAATTCATTCAATGGGATACTTCGAGGATATCCGGATTGAGGCTGAAAATGGGCCGGAGGGAAAGACAATCATATTCAAGATAAAAGAAAAACCGACTATAAGAAAAATTAGTTTCAAAGGGAATAGAATCTATGACGATGACGAAATCAAGGAGAATTTAACTATAAAGACAGGCTCAATTTTAAATATCTTTAAGGTAAACAACAACATTAAGCGGATTGAGGAGCTTTACAAAGATAAAAATTACCATAATGTCAAAATTACGTATAAGATACATCAACTTGAACATAACCAGGCTGACTTGAAATTTGTCATTGAAGAAGGTAAAAAGGTTCGAATAAAAGAGATAATATTTATTGGGAACAGTGCTTATACCGGAAAGGAACTCCAAAAAGAAATGAAGACATCTGAAAAGGGTTTCTTTTCATGGCTGACGGCCTCTGGAGATCTAAACAAGGAGGATCTAAGCCAGGATATTTCCAAGCTTTCCGCTTTCTATCACAATAATGGCTATATACACGCTAAGATTAGCGATCCGCAAATTGAATTTAAGGATAAATGGATATATATCACCATAAAAATTGATGAGGGATTACGGTTCAAGGTGGGAAGAGTTGATATTGAAGGTGATATTTTATTATCGAAAGAGGATCTGCTTAAAAAACTCAAGATTACCCAAGAAAAATATTACAATCATGAAGTTGTTCGAAACGATATACTTATGTTTACGGATCTATACTCAGATGAAGGGTATGCGTATGTAAATATCTCTCCACGCATTAACAAAGATGTCGATAAATTAAAGGTTGATATTACTTATGTCATTAATAAAGGTGAATCTGTATATTTTGAATCAATTATTATCAGCGGTAACACTAAGACAAGGGACAAGGTTATCCGTCGAGAGCTAAAAGTATATGAACAGGAGCTTTATCGCGGGCAACAATTAAAACGCGGCATACGGAATCTGTACCGCCTTGATTTTTTTGAAGATATAAAAGTTAACATGTCAAAGGGCGATTTAGAGGACAGAATGATTTTAAAAATCGATGTTACTGAAAAACCTACAGGTCAATTTAGCTTTGGAGGCGGATACAGCAGCGTCGAAAAATTTTATGGTATGATCTCTATTTCCGAGAGAAACCTTTTTGGGCGTGGGCAGACCATTCAACTGAAAGGCAACATAGGCGAAATGTCAAAAAGGTACATGTTAAGCTTTACTGAGCCATGGATGTTTGATATTCCTTTATCAGCAGGTTTTGATCTGTATGATTTGGAAAGGGATTATGATTATTACGACAAGGATAGTGTAGGCGGCGGCGTAAGGTGCGGCTATTTAGTTTATGATTTTACAAGGGTATATTTTAATTATAGGTATGATATAGCTGATATAAAAAATATTGATGAAGACGCTTCCCAATCGATTAAAGATCTGGAGGGGATTAATATAACCAGAAGTATATCGACAACTTTGCGCTACGATTCGAGGGACAGGATTTTTAATCCGACAGAAGGATCAGATCATAGTATAACTGTCCAATACGCCGGTTTTGGAGGCAATATCGCATTTACAAAGTATCGGGCAAAAACGGGGTGGTATATCCCATTATTTAAAGGTACTGTGGGCTTTCTTCATGCCAAAACCGGCTATGTCACTGAAAATCCCGATGGAAAGCTCCCAGATTATGAACGTTTTTATCTGGGGGGCATGAATTCAATACGTGGTTTTAAGTGGCGAGAAATAAGCACAAAAGATGATGCCGGCGACGAGATCGGTGGAAACAAATTTGTACAGTTCAATTTCGAATTTATATTGCCTTTGATTAAAGAAGCAGGAATTGTCGGGGTTATTTTTTATGATACAGGTAATGTATACAACGATAATGAAAGTATAGATTTAAATAATATGCGAGAAGGCGCCGGATACGGGTTTAGATGGTATTCTCCGATAGGACCTATTCGCCTGGAAAATGGGTATATTCTTGATCCCAAAGAGGGAGAGAGCAAAAGCGGTCGCTGGGAGTTTACAATAAGTACGATATTTTAAAGCTGTTTGATAAATAGTAGATCGATTCCTTATTAATGTTACAATATTCGAAAACCTGCTATTTTGGTTTCAGGTTTCGGGTTTCAGGTGTCAGGCCTGAGAAACACTATTCCTGAAATCTGAACACTGAAACCTGAAGCCTAAAGAAATGGTACAGCTTCTTATACATTCTATGCAATGTTATTTTGGAATCACCATACTAGTTAGGGGGAATAAAATGCAAAATTTCAAGATAGTTTTTAAGATAATGATTTTTTCAATTTTTTTCTTTTCTAATTCTTCGTTTGGAGCAGACGTTGCTAAAATTGGGGTTGTTGATTTTCAGAGAATTTTTGAAACATCCAATGCAGGCAAATTAGCACAAAGTGAGATTAATGAACATGGGAAAAAAATGGAGGCTGATCTCAAAAAAAAGGGGGCTGAAATAGAAGAACTCCAAAAGAAACTTGAGCGTGAGATTCTCGTTATTAGCAAGGAGGTCCGAGAAGAAAGAGAACGTGAACTGAGGATAAAGACCAACGATTTTAAATTTTTAAATAAAAAATACCTAAGAAAGTTCAAGGAAATAGAACAGAAAATTGTTAAACGCATTAAAAATGATGTCTTAGAGATTGTCGAAGAGATAGGAAAGAAGGAAGGCTATCTTATTGTCTTTGAAAAACGTGATGCAGGTGTGCTTTATTCACCCAGTACCATAGATATAACAGACAAATTGATACAGAAATATAATGCCAAGTTTGCGCAGTGATCCATGGAAGCCGAGGATGATAAAAATGAATAGGAGACGCTGCGCGAATTTCGCATTTTCAATTTGTCCGGGTTAGATTCTAATATGGAAATGTCGCTTGCTAAAATTGCTGAAGTTGTAGAAGGGGAACTTGAAGGGGACCCAGCTAAGAATATTAACGGCGCAGCCCCTTTTGATAGTGCAACTAAGGATGATATCACATTTGCCGGTGAAGCAAAATTTTTAAAAAAGATAAATGAGGCTTGTGCAGGGGCTGTTATGGTTCCCCGGGATTTTCAAGGCTCTTTTAAAAATATTATAAAGGTTGATAATCCTCATGTGGCTTTTGCCAAGGTAATGAAGCTTTTTTATCCTCCGCTGAAACCTGAGCCGGGTATCAGTCCTTCCGCTTCTATCGGTAAAAATTTTATATGCGGTAAAGATAACTCCATTGCTCCTTTTGTCGCGATTGGGAATAACGTTACCATAGGTGATCGCGTTATTCTTCATTCCAATGTTGTTGTCGGAGACAAAGTGGTGATTGGAGATGATGTTGAGATTTTTCCTAATGTGTCTATCCTTGAACGCTGCATCGTTGGAAGCAGAGTGACAATTCATGCAGGAACGGCAATCGGAAGTGATGGTTTCGGTTTTGCTTCGGATGGAAAAACCTATTACAAGATTCCCCATATCGGTATAGTCCAGATAGAAGATGACGTGGAGATCGGGGCGGGAAACACAATCGACAGGGCGACTTTTGGTAAAACCTTGATAAAAAGAGGTGTTAAGACAGACAACCTTGTTCATGTTGCGCATAATGTAACTGTGGGCGAAGATACTATTCTTGTG
>JAUVVS010000273.1 GCA_030604545.1 Deltaproteobacteria bacterium
CAGAAATCGTCAAATGGTTGAGTGGTTAAGTGGTTGAGTAGAAAAAGATTTATTATTAAATCAATATGCTAATATTTACAAACTGTTGTATGTCCAATTATTTTGAAAATGCCTATTATTCTTATCATTACAACTACTTAACTACTCAACTATTCGACGACTTAACGAGATCTGTAATTTAGGTTGAAATTTTAGAAAAATCTGCAAACTTTTCAAAAAGAGAAGCAATATGCCCAAGTAATGCGAGTCTGTTGTTGCGTATCTTTTTATCTTCAGTCATTACCATTACTCCGTCAAAAAAAGCATCCACTGGATTCCGCAAAGAGGCAATATCATGAAGCGCCTTATCGAATAACCCCTTTTCAGTATGTCCCTCCACCTTTTCTTTCACTTCTTTATAAGCTGCAAAAAGTGAAAACTCAGATTCATGCTGAAATAAATTTTCCATGACATCTCCAGCCTCATAACCTATTTTGATATTTTCAGGGCCGGTATTTTTAATAATATTAACAACGCGCTTGAAAGCAATAGCCAACGGTTCAAAATCAGGCGCGGATTTTAACTTCTCCAATGCATTTACTCTGTTCCACACTTCCGGTACCTTATCCATGAAAACATCAACCACGGCTGCTATTACATCTTTTGAAAAACCTTCTTCAGCCAAAAGATGCACCATTCGGTTCTTTAAAAATGTATATATTTTTTCGCCTGTCCTATTAATCTCTTGAGCATTTTTATGGCCAAAAAGATTTAAGCTCTTTTCGATAATTCTCTTTATGGAAAACAAAAAACCCTTATCCAGAATGATTTGAACAATGCCTATACCCTGACGCCTCAGCGCATATGGGTCGGAAGCACCTGTTGGAATAAGTCCAACACTGAAACATCCGCAAATAGAATCAATCTTGTCAGCGATGCTGAGTAGAGCACTCGTATTTGTTTCAGGAAGTGGTCCGCCTGAATAGGTCGGCCGGTAATGTTCTTCAATTGCATCCGACACCGAATCGGGTTCACCTGTTATAGCAGCATAAACTCTTCCCATAACACCTTGCAACTTTGGAAATTCTACAACAATCTGACTTTCAAGATCGGCCTTACACAAAAAGGCTGCTCTTGAAATTCGACTTTTAAGATCTGAATCATGAACCGGTGCAACTGTTTGTTTTTGCTCCCGCTCAGATATCCTTAATTGATGATCCGGACTAGGAAGTAAGGACGAAGCATACAGATCCGCAAGAAATTCAGCGAGTTTCTGAATCCGCATTACCTTTTCATACATAGAACCAAGGTTGGCCTGGAAAAGGACGCCTTTCAATCTCTCCACCCAACCATCAAATGAGACCTCTAAATCGCTCCGATAAAAAAATTGTGCATCTTCAAGACGAGCCCTGAGCACCCTTTCATGCCCTTTTGCAACCAGGGTCATATCCTTTGCAAGGGTATTATTTACCGCAACAAAACAGGGCATGAGGTTGTCATGGTCATCAATTACGGCAAAATACTTTTGGTGTTCACGCATCGCGGTAATAAGTATTTCTCGCGGAAGTTCAAGAAATTTAGTGTCGAACTTTCCTCCCACTGCTGCCGGATATTCAACAAGGTTGTTCACAATATCTAAAAGCTCTTCATCAGGCAAAACTCTTCCACCAAGATCGCCGACAACTTTCATGATCTCACGCTCGACTGCTTTCTTGCGTTCTTCGGTATCTACCAATACGTGGGAATCGCGCAATAATGAAATGTAACTGCCTGGACCAGATATCTTTATCCTTCCATGGTGCATAAAACTATGTCCGCAAGTATATCTACCACTCTTTATATTCGCCATCACAAACGGGATAATTTTGTCTCCTAAAAGGGCCAGGATCGAATGTATCGGCCTTGCAAATTCAATGGAATGATCAGTCCATCTCATCTTCTTGGGAAATGGAGTTGCCAAAATCACGTCCGGCAGGATGGTTTTAAGAAGTATTCTTGTTGCAAGTCCTCTTTCTGCTTTTATTGCACACAAATACGGCCCCTTTTTTGTCACCTTGATTTTGAGACTGTTTACGGAAACGCCTGCCTTTTCTGCAAACCTCTTTGCCGCTATGGTAGGGTTGCCCTGCTCATTAAATCCAACCCTTTCAGGGGGACCAATGATTTCGGTTGCCAAGGGCTTTTGTTTGGCGGCAACATTTTCGACTTCCACGGCAAGCCTTCTTGGAGTACCAAAAGTTTTGGCATCGCCGTGACCAATACGAGCCTTCGATAATTTTTGTAATAGGTTTGATGACAAAGCCTTTAAAGCAGGTCCTATATAACCGGCCGGAATCTCCTCTGTCCTTATCTCAATCAACAAACTGTTCATATCCGCTTCTATTTCTCCTTTTTCATCAATGGAAATCCCATGGCTTCCCTTTGCTTTAAATATTCTTTTGCACAGGCCCTGGCAATGTTTCTTACCCGTCCAATATAGCCGGTCCGTTCCGTAACGCTAATGGCGCCGCGAGCGTCGAGGAGGTTAAATGTATGTGAACATTTTAGACAATATTCATATGCTGGAATGACTAATGATTCTTTAATCATTCGATTGGCCTCTCCTTCATATCTATTAAACAACTCCAGCAGCATTTTAACATCTGCCTTCTCAAAATTGTATATTGACTGTTCTACTTCCTCCTGGTGATGAACATCCCCGTATGTTATGCTCTCGTTCCATTTCAAATCATATACATTATCGATCTCTTGCAGATACATGGCAATCCGTTCCAGACCATAGGTAAGTTCAACAGATATCGGATCTAGCTCAACGCTCCCGGTCATCTGGAAATATGTAAATTGGGTAATCTCCATGCCGTCAAGCCAAACTTCCCACCCAAGACCGGCAGCTCCAAGCGTTGGAGATTCCCAGTCATCTTCAACAAACCTTATATCATGATCAAGAGGGTCTACACCAAGTACTTTCAAGCTCTGCAGGTACTGTTCCTGCACATCAACCGGAGAAGGTTTCAATAGCACCTGAAATTGGTAGTAATGCTGCAGCCGGTTAGGGTTTTCACCATAGCGGCCGTCTGTAGGACGTCTTGAGGGCTGAACATATGCCACATTCCATGGTTCTGGGCCAAGAGCCTTAATAACTGTAGCAGGATGGAACGTACCGGCTCCAACTTCCATATCATATGGTTGTACGAGCAAGCACCCTCTGCGAGCCCAAAACTTCTGTAACGAAAGTATGACTTCCTGAAAATACATTTTCCTTTCCTTTATCTATTACCTCAACTGAGCGATAACGCTCAATTAAAAGTGTAACATTTTAGTCTTCTGAAAGTAACTATCAATCTTCAAAGGTGGTTA
>JAUVVS010000255.1 GCA_030604545.1 Deltaproteobacteria bacterium
TATCATTTTTAGAATAAATTCTTCACCCTTCGGGCAAGCCTGATTCGCCCATTTGCTGCGTTATAAGGGGTTTGCGGTAGAAGGACTACAGCTTCACCCCTTATGCCTTGCAAATGAACGAATCAAACTTGTGAGAAAAGCGGGCTAAGCATTAACACGTTGTTTAATTTCTTTCAAGATGTTTTTGATCTGAACCAATTGGCCGCTTGCACTTTTCTTTGAAAGTTCGGCTTTAAACACATGGTCCGGTGTAAACTCAAAGCGATTTTTTTCTGAAACAATCATATCAACGATCCCAAAGGGATGTTTTTGGTGTGTTTCTGAAAAGTAAAGTGAAAGTTGGTGATCTGTCAGGTCAAGCCGCTTTACGCCTGCTTTTATAGACAATACCTTAAGCATGATTTTTAAGAGAAGATTTGCAACCTCTTTTGGTAAAGCACCAAACCGATCAACAAGCTCTTTTTTGAAATCTGCGACCTCTTTTAAATCTTTCATCTTTGCCAGGCTTCGATATACTGAAAGCCGCTGGTCAATATCAGGTATAAAAGATTCAGGTATAAAAGCAGACATCGTTATATTTATTTCCGGTTCTAGATTTTCAAAAACAGGCTCTCCTTTCAGATCGGATATTGCATTCTCCATGAGTTTTAGAAACATATCGTAGCCTACAGCGGCAATATGGCCTGATTGAGAAGCCCCAAGAATAGTGCCTCCTCCTCTGATCTTCAAATCACTCATAGCAATTTGAAAACCGGCACCAAGATCACTATGTTCCATCAACACTTTCAGACGCTTTTGAGCATTAGTGCTAATTGTACTTTCACTCGAAATAAAAAGGTATGCATAGGCCTGTTCATCCGCCCGTCCAACACGACCGCGCAATTGGTACATCTGTGCTAATCCAAACCGGTCTGCCCAATTGACAAGAATGGTATTGGCTGACGGTATATCAAGCCCTGATTCTATTATCGTGGTGCACACCAGCATGTCTATCTCTTTTTTCACAAAGGAAAGCATTATCTTCTCTAACTCATTCTCATTCATACGACCATGTGCAACATTAAGCCTCACTTCGGGCACCAACTCCTGCAAATGTTTTGCAATTGACCATATACTATGGATATTATTATGCACAAAAAAGATCTGCCCGTCTCGCTTTAACTCCTTTCGTATCGCATCCGAAATAATGGCATCATCAATTTCAGAAATGTATGTCATTATTGCATGGCGATGCTCGGGCGGAGTTGAAATAATACTTATGTCACGTATCCCCATCATGGACATATGAAGTGTTCGGGGTATCGGAGTCGCGGTTAAGGCCAAAACATCCACGACGGCTCTTATCTTTTTTAGCTTCTCCTTATGTTTGACGCCAAAGCGCTGTTCTTCATCAATCACGAGAAGTCCTAGGTCCTTAAAATCTACATCTTTTGAAAGAAGTCGGTGGGTTCCAATCACAATATCGATCTTTCCAGACTTAATATCCTTAATAATTACACGCTGTTCTCTTAAAGAACGGAACCTGCTTAAGCACGCAATATTCACGGGATAGCGCTCAAAACGATGGGAAAACGTTGCAAAATGCTGTTCTGAAAGCACTGTTGTAGGTACTAATACAGCAATCTGTTTGCCGTTATTCACGGCCATAAACGATGCGCGAAGGGCCACTTCAGTCTTCCCGTATCCCACATCACCGCATATAAGTCGATCCATAGGCATAGGTTCCATCATATCATGCAATACATCTTCAACGGCCTTGAGCTGATCGGAAGTCTCTTCGTAGGGAAACCCGGCCTCAAAATCTTTAAAATAACTGTCTGGCTCTAAAAAAGCATAACCTTTTTTAACCTTACGCGCGGCAAAGAGTTTAAGAAGCTCTCCTGCAATCTTTTCAGCCGATCTTTTTACCCTCTTTTTAACCCGATCCCATGATTTGCCGCCCATCTTGTCCAGAACGGGCGTAATTCCGTCCACCCCCATGTATTTTTGCACCATGCTCATGCGATCTACAGGAAGGTAGAGCTTATCACCATCTTTATAGATAATTAGAAGGAAATCGTTTGCAGTTCCGTCCAGCTTTAGCTTCACCAGGCCTTCATAAAGTCCTATTCCATGCTCATTGTGAACTACAAGATCTCTTCTTTTCAAATCTTCAAATGAAAGGAGCTGGGTTCGAACCTTTTGTTTGGGCTTTCTTCTTCGGTACTTTGCACCAAATATTTCATCTTCAGTAATAATGGCCAAAGCTTCGTTAGGCCAGACAAATCCTTTAGAAACCTGACCCGGACAAATATATACAGGCCCTTTACCCTGCTTGAAATCAAGCTTAACATCAGAGAAATTGTCAATAAATTGCATTTGAATATCATATGATGCAAGAAGCGATTTAAGTCTGTCGGCTTGTGTTCTTCCATAACAGACAATAAGAGTAGTACGTCCAAACTCTTTATTATTATTGATCCAATTCGCAAGCGGCAAAAAAAGGTTCTCTTTTTCTTGCCTGCGTTTTAGTTCAAATCTTATAGCGCTGTTATCTTTTATAGAAAAATAATATTGAAGGGGAGTTTGTAGTTTATCTTGAACCGGATACAGGCCGCCATTTGATAGAGGAAGCGTTTTAATTGTCAGGGGTCTTTTCCGTGCAATGGTTTCCTTAGCCTTTTCCCATTCTATGTAGTGAGAATCCGGTTCGACGCAAAGCCTTGATTCATTGCGTGCCGTCAGGTAGTTTGCTGATGCCTGTTCTTGTGATTCTTCAGCTGCCTTTTCCAGTTCATTCGGTTCTATCCGAACAAAAAGAGCATCATCAGGGACATAGTCAAAAAAAGTGTCGAGCTTTGGATATATAATCGAAATCAGGCTCTCGATACCGGGAAACACTCCCTCTTTTTTAATGTGATCAACCAGGTCTCTAACTTTT
Organism: Deltaproteobacteria bacterium; assembly: GCA_030604545.1. Lineage (GTDB taxonomy): Bacteria > Desulfobacterota > Desulfobacteria > Desulfobacterales > JAUVVS01 > JAUVVS01. Next base: position 2,921 of record JAUVVS010000255.1, read on the forward strand.
GTCACAGGGATATTTAAAACAGATGCTCGTTCCCTTACCCGATTAATTATTTGAGCCATCTGCTCTTTTTTCAGTATTGCTTCCCTGGCCGGAAGTATGACTGCTTCCTGAATATTTTTTAGTGTTCGTTGACTTGATGCAGAAAAGAATCTTAAAGAATCTATTGTATCTCCAAACCATTCGATCCGAAGAGGATCCGGGTACAGGGGTGAAAAAATATCCATAATCCCCCCTCTTATACAAAAATCTCCGACCTCCTCAACAATAGTGGAACGCACATAGCCACCCGAAATCAGCTTTTCAACCAAGAGGTCCCTGTCGATCTCCTCACCTTCCATAATTAGCTCGGCATACTCTATTATTTCATGCTTCGGGATGATTTTTTGCAGCAGCGCACTTACAGTTGTAACCACAATTGTATGCATCTCGCTTTCAATCAGCTGATAAAGTATACGGATTCGCCTTGCTGCTGTTTCGTTGTGGTATGACAGAAATTTAAACGGTAAAATATTGTATGGAGAAAAATATAATAAGAGTGGTGTATCTATCTTTAAAAAAAAATGGAGGTCATCTAAAAACATTTCCGCATCTTTGGAAGAAGATACGACAACTATAATCGTCTTTCTGTGTTTCCTATACAACCTGGAAACAAGATATGCCCTCTCAGATCCGGTCAACCCAAAACAGTCAATACCATTGCTCCTTTCTTGTCTTTGATTAATCACTGACTGAATTGATGTTTTTTCTTGATTTTGGTACATAATCTCGATATCTATGCTTTGATGAATTCGTAAAAAGTCGAATTCATCACGTTTTAGGTTTTAAGTGTTAGGTTTGAAGTTATGGTATTACAATTATTTACAGATACTTAAAACTTAAAACCTTAAACTTAAAACGTTCGTAAAAGTAAATTTTTTACTTTTTACGA
>JAUVVS010000244.1 GCA_030604545.1 Deltaproteobacteria bacterium
CAAATTGGGACGGTGCTTCCATTGCAGTCAGTGCCAGCAGCTGCATCATGTGATTTTGAAACATATCTCTAATTACACCTGCCTGTTCATAATAGCCAGACCGATGTTCGACGCCAAAAGTCTCTGAGGCAATGATGTTGACATGGTCAATATATCTTCTATTCCAAATTGGCTCAAAAACAGCATTAGCAAAACGAAACATCAGTATGTTTTGAACGGTTTCTTTGGCAAGGTAGTGGTCAATCCTGAATATCTGGTGCTCTTGAAAATATTCATGCAGACCCCGATCCAGCTCAACGGCAGTTTTAAGATCCCGCCCAAAGGGCTTTTCCACCACCAACCGTGACCACCCGTTATTGTTTTCCATTTCTTTACTTAGACCTGCCTGTCCCACCATTTGAGCTGCATCTTTATAAAGAGATGGTGGAAGAGCAAGATAAAAAATCCTGTTTCCTTTGGTGTTATATTTTTGGTCCAGCTTTCTAAGGAATACGGCCAGGCTTATAAAAGAAGTCAAATCTCCATAATCAACAGATCGATAACTTAGAGCGGCAGCAAAGGACGGCCATTTAGAGTGATTAATAAGGTTTGTAGTCAATAAAGCATTTTTCATCTTTCCTCTGAATTGCTCGTTACTCAGCTTCGTCCGGCCGCATCCAACTATGTGAAAAGGACTTGGCAGACCATCATTTAAATATAAATTGAAAAGAGCCGGGATCAATTTTCTTGCCGTCAAATCTCCAGTGGCACCCAAAATGACAATAGTGCATGGGTCAATGCGCTCGACTCCCAGGCACTCTTCGGTGCGAAGCCCTATATCAGATGAGCGAGCCTCTATGATTTCATCCATGATAACGTGCTGATTGTTAACACCATCATCCATAGATTTCCCCCTTTAGCCCATTTATTTTTTTTTATCGCCAGAAACGACCGCATGTCCACCGAATTCACGGCGAAGGGCTGCAAGGACTCTGTCCGAAAAAGGGTCATCTTGCCGGGAACGAAAACGCCGTAATAATGAAAGGGTGATAACCTGGGCAGGTACGCCGGTATCAAGGGCCTGCTGGATTGTCCATCGACCTTCCCCCGAATCTTCTACATATCCCTTGATATCGGAAAGTTTTGCATCATTTCTAAAGGCCTCTTCAGCAAGTTCCAGCAGCCATGAACGAACAACACTCCCCTGATTCCAAAGATGGGCGATTTCAGAATAGTTAAAAGATTCCGCATAGGCAGATGCCTCCAGGATTTCAAACCCTTCACCATAGGCCTGCATCATACCGTATTCGATGCCGTTATGAACCATTTTAACAAAATGTCCGGCACCCGTTGCTCCGCAGTAAAGATAGCCCTCCTGTGGGGCCAGAGTTTTAAATATGGGCTCCAGTTGTTTAAAGGTCTCTTTCTCCCCGCCAATCATCAGGCAGTAGCCGATCTTAAGACCCCATATCCCTCCGCTGACACCTACATCCATAAAACGGATACCTTTTTCATCAAGCAGGTTGGCCCTGAGGATATCGTCTTTATAATATGTATTTCCGCCATCGATGACGATGTCGCCCGGTGCGAGGAGATCTTTAAGCTCATGGATATGGTCATCCACAGCCTGTCCGGCCGGAAGCATCATCCATACAATGCGTGGTGAAGAGAGTTTTTCAGCTACTTCCACAAGGGAATAAGCTCCCATCGCTCCATCTTTAACCAATTGCTCTGTCTTTTCCGGCGAACGGTTGTAAGCGACCACCTGATGCCCCCCCTTTAAAAGCCGCTTTGCCATATTCATTCCCATGCGCCCAAGACCGATCATGGATAGTCTCATCTTTAAACCTCCTTAATTTCTAAATTACTAAATTTATTTCCCATTAAGAGACCAGTCATAATGTAGATATTTAATCTTGATATCACCTTTTTTTGCTTCCAATTCCTTTTTCATATCTTCTTTGGCGTATTTTAAGAAAAAAGCGATGACATCATCGTTGAAGTCTTCCGCGAACCATTTAAATATTTTACTGACATAAAGTGTATCCCAGAGAGATAGTTTCTTTTCGGGTTATTGATAAACCCGCTGGCCGCATCATCAAGTTGTCGGTCTAATGCGCTTCCAAGACAAGGTTCGGAACGAAGCGGCGGGCAACTCAATGCCGCGCAATTGATGGCAAAATGAACCCTTGGATCTTTGAATCGGGGGCGGAGTATATTGTGCTCGATATGGTCTAATGTAATAACATCCTCATCAATGCGACAAATCTTCTTTTGCCATGGGCTTTTTATAAAGCTTCCCAACTCTTTAATCGATTTAATCCCAGGATATCCGCTAAGAATCAATTTTATGGTCCAGGCGTTGTACGCATTTACATAAAAAGCAAGCTGTTCATCGCGGGATAGATTCTTAGTTGTGGTTTTTTCAAGAACTTTAAGATACTGATCCAATTTGGCTTCTTCCTTTTTAAAACTTCGGTAGTCTACATGATCTTGATCTACATATTTCATCAATAAGGCTGCATAGGTGCTGTGATCTATTGTAGTTGCGGCTAAACCTTGTGACATCAAACCCATAGGATCGAATAATATAAAAAATGATAGAATAAAAAGTATATAGCTTTGAGTTTTCATGATGATTTATAAATTATTACCAAAAACCCAGCCTCGTATGACTGGGAGCCTTACTAATTTAATATTTTTTGGCAAATTATATGCCAATATAGTGATAGCCTGCTAATATATAGATAATTTAGCATTTATTTTAATTAAATCCACGTTGCCGGAATAATAATAGCTTACATTTAGCAAAATATTGTTGCCAGGCAACAATCAGGTCGCTGAAAAGATGAATTGTACTCCACCGAGATTGATTTCTAAACATCTCAAGTCGGCAAATAGATATGAGGGGGGATCGCTCCCCCCAGCGAATATCATTTATTTGTTTGCCGGCATCTTAGCCGAAAGGGCGCCTATCATGTTTTTCATATCCCTCGGGTTGCCGTTGGGATGAAGTACAATCATGAGCATTTTCCATTTTCCAAACGGGGACTCGGAAAGGATGGCTTCATATGAGCCATTTCCATTGGAGTCTGTTTTAAACATATATGGATCGCTTCCAGCACCGATCTCATGTTTTTTGGGTTTCATATTCACGAACCAGACCGTATAAACTTCATTCTTTTATCAAGACCCTGAAAATCTTTTCAGGAATAGATTTTATTTGAAGATTCCCCCTTGGATATCTTCCCGGTTTATCTGTCAGTCGTCTGCAAGACGAAAACCTTACAAAAAAAACACTCAAGTATATTTTTTTAGTTTACAAGAAAACTAAGTTTTTCGGCTCTATGATAAAGTGGCTGCGGGCCGAAGTTCTGACAAGAATGTTGTTCGACAGCAAAGACATGCATAATATTTTTCATGTCTCCTCTGTTGAAAGGGTTGTCAATTTAATTAGCCCGGATTTCTCACGAGCCAGAGCGGCGCAGGAACAAGGCATTTCAGCCTGAAGACGTAGTGTTCTACTTCGAGGGCTGAATAACGCAGTTCCTGTGCCGCTCCGGCTCGCCTTTGGTGAAGAACATCAAATGCCTTTTTTTTATTTTGCACTATTACAGTCTGCAATTCCGAACTTGAGATAAATTAATGTATAATTTATTAATATCGTATTATTTTTTCATTCTGTTTGATGTTCTTCATGAGAAATTCGGGTTAGAAAAATTCATAAAGACCGTTCAAGAATGGAACATGTTTGTGTGAATTATGATACATATAGAGTGGAATTGGAGTAGATAAAGATTTAGGGAGTTAATGTGTCCTGACCTATACTTGATTTGACAAAATCGGCAAACGAGTCAAAACATCACTTGACAGGTCGATTCTAATATTTCGATATCACAGCCACCGAACCGACTTCAAAATACGAGATAAATAGCAGGTATCCAAGGCCTCTGGTTGATGATTTCGTACCCTAATCAATACCACTTGTGAGACGGGCTGGATGCAAGATTCAAGGCAGAAGTCGCAACTTTTCAATCAAAAATCATGACCACAAGATATAGATTTTTAAAGCCTTAATTTTCCAGCTTTGAAGGTTCGAATCAATCGTCGAAAAACGATATCTGTATTTCAGATGATTTTGCTGTAATCGTAATATAGAAAGAAATCTGAAAAATCCAAACGCTTCAATTATTCCGGGTTTCCATTACGTATCACAACTCGCCTTTTTTCTAC
>JAUVVS010000287.1 GCA_030604545.1 Deltaproteobacteria bacterium
AAAAAACGCTAAATCCTTTGATGATATTAAACGCCTCAACCAGGATTTACAAGAGAAAAACGTCCAACTGGAAAAGACCCTTAATGAGCTTCAGGAGGCTATGAGAAAAGTAGAAATCCTGGAAAGTATCAAGGCCAACCTGTGCAAGTTTGTGCCCTCTACCGTCACCAGTCTCATCGAGAAATCTCCAAAGGCTACTCTTCCCACCTCTAAGGAACAGGATGTTTCCGTTCTCTTTATTGATAGTCAAGGTTACAGCGCAAAGAGTGAAAGACTTTGCGGAGCTGAACTTAACAAAATCGTAGAAAAATATTTTTCCGTGTTCATGGATGCTATTTATGCCAACCATGGTGATGTGAATGAGACAGCCGGGGACGGCCTGATGGTTCTTTTTCTCAATGAAGATAAGAAATCAAACGCCCTGGAGGCAGTGCGCACCGCCCTTACCATCCGGCAGAAGGTAGCCCAAATTAACCGGCAGACTATGGCAGCCAAATCCCCGTGAATTTTTTGTAACTTGTTATAATTATTGTAGTTATAAATATAAAAATTGTTATTACCCTCCCATAAAAAAATTTTTTGATCCTCAAAGATAAAATTTCGACTTTATTGTTTTATTTTTATCACGGTAATAAAATATCCCAAAACTCCGCTATTAGAGAAAAGATACCTTAGTCAATAAAAGTTTATCTGACATGAAAATAATGCAGCTTCATTCTGAAAAATCAAAAAAATTTGTTGCAAAAGTTGATTATTATGCTACAGTAATAATAATTATCTGGATATATTATTATTACTGTGTCATATTTCAGGGGGAGCTAATGAGAACAATTACTTTCCAGCCAGAAAATATAATTCAAACTTTCTATAAATACAAAACATTAACCACCGATAGGCTCCAAGAACTTTGTGGATGCTCACGAAAGACTGCGTGGCGGATATTAAATGATCACGGGTATTTGAGCAGTTACAATTTTAATGCAAGGTATTATACCCTTATTGACATTCCTAAATTCGATGACTATGGCCTTTGGTCTTTCCGGAAAGTTCATTTCAGTCAATATGGTTCCCTCACCAAGGCAATCATCGAACTAATCAAACAAAGTAAGGCAGGATTCAGTGCAGGTGAGTTTGAAAACATCCTTAAAGTTCCAGTCAAGCCTTCCCTCTTAAGACTATACCGGGAAAGCAGAATCAGTCGGGAAAAAGTTGGTGCTGTTTATATATATTTTGCTATAAATACCCTACAGCAAGAAAGGCAACTTAGTGAACGTCAATCCCAATTAAAGTCTGCACTTGAAGATTCTGCGTTGCCGCAACCGGATCGTATTATTGCAGTGCTCGTTGAACTTATCAAAAAACCACATAGTGAACCCGATGCTATCGCCAAGCGGTTATCCAGCCGCCATGTACATATTACAACAAGGGAGGTAAAAGCTATTTTTACCTATTATAACTTAGTAAAAAAAAACGATTGAAATCATGAAACTTCGTTTTGATCTAATTCGTAAACTTAATGGACCATTACCCGGGTTTTGTCTATTGCCTAAACACTATCAATTGGATCTTGTTACCAGCCGTAAGGTTTGTGAATGTGAATATAAATTGCGAATTCAATGGACTTCAGTTTGTTATCCGGTTGGAATCTTAATTGGAGAACCTAAACTGCGTCATCATATCAAGCAATGTCCCTCTTGCAAAAAAATCTATCCCTTTGAACAGTTCCACGAACTTGTACCACCGCATGCAAACTGGGCCTTCGACATTATAGACGAAGTTGGCCTTGCCCGATATGGCAAGTACAAACAGGATAAAGAGATTGCAAGAGATCTTCAAGATCGCTATAAATTAACCGTGCCCCATAATACCATAAGCAAACTTGCAAACCGATTCCTGGATAATTTTGCCGCCACACATTACGCCAGCGCCAGAGCTATCAGTGTTCTTATTAATAAAGGCGGTGGTTCTATTTTTAATCTTGATGGTACATGCGAAGGGGGCACCGATGTTTTCTTTGTTATCATTGAGGGGAAAAGTAAATTGGCGCTAACCGCCAGCCGAATGGCTACAGAAAACGTGGATGATATCGCCAGTATTATTGACAAGTGCATAGATCTTTTTGGTGCACCTTTGGGCACAGTTCGTGATTTGAGTAATAACATTAAACTGGGAATAAAAAAGGTCTCCCAAGACAGATCATTGAATTTATTGGATTTTATTTGTCAATATCACCTTCTTGAGAAAGTTGGAGAGAGGCTTTGCAAAGACAAACATGAAAAATTGACACAATATCTGCGGAAACTAAAAATAAAGTCATCATTAACCTCGATGCGCTGTGGATTAGTGCAGAGGAGTAAAAATGGAGATTTAATTACAGAAAAGCAATTATATGCCTACCTTGATGATTCTCAAAAAACCTTAAATCTTAATCATATCCAACTGAGACGACATCTTGTCTATACGATGCTTTGCTGGCTGAATGATTTTGGGGCCGATCTGAAAGGGGAATATTTTCCTTTTGATTTGCCGAGTTTAGCTTACTATCGGAGGGGTCTCAAGGCATACGACATACTCAACAAGGCCCTTCCTTCAGGCTCATTCAAATATCAGCAAATACA
>JAUVVS010000234.1 GCA_030604545.1 Deltaproteobacteria bacterium
CCTATGCCAGTTTTTTAAGCCACAAATATTTTTAATAATTTACTGAACACCAAATATGACGGTTTCGTAAAAAGTAAAAAATTTTCTTTTACGAACGTTTTAAGTTTAAGGTTTTAAGTTTTAAGTATCTGTAAATAATTGTAATAACATAACTTAAAACCTAACACTTAAAACCTAAAACGTGATGAATTCGACTTTTTACGAGTTTATCAAATATTGCATATTGGTAGAAATCCAAGAGGAAACAATTAAATGAGCGGACTGGCCTTGGGGATTGTGTTGGTAGCTGCTTTTTTGCACGCAGGCTGGAACTATCTATCCAAGAAAAGCAAAAGAAAGATTGTCTTTATCTGGTGGTTTCTATTAATTGCATCTATTCTTTATTTTCCCATGTTTCTTTACTTTTGGCCCCGGACGAACATATCCAACACGGGATGGATTTACATAGCTGTAACCGGTGTGCTGCACGCTCTTTACTTTTGGTTTATGGGAGGAGCTTATGAAAGAGGAGATCTTTCACTGGTCTATCCCCTCTCCAGGGGATCAGGCCCCCTCTTTGTTCCGTTTTTGGCAGTTTTTTTAATCCATGAAAAACTCTTCCTCCTTGGAACCATAGGCATTGCTCTGATTATTTTCGGCATCTATGTACTTCACTTGCAGTCCTTTTCAAGACAATCTTTTTTTGTACCTTTCAAAGCATTGGGAAGCAGTGCTTCTCGGTGGGCTTTGTATACCGGTGGAACCATAGCTGCCTATTCCTTGGTAGACAAAGTGGGTGTAAGTCTTGTCTATCCACCGGTTTATATTTATCTGATGCTTTTTATAACCTTTATTCTTCTTTCCCCTTATGTATTAACAAAAGAACGAGCAAAGTTGAAAGAAGAATGGCACATCAACAAAGGCGCCATTTTAGCTGTCGGTTTTTTGGTAGTCTTTACTTACATGATGGTCCTTTTTGCGTTTCGAATTAGCAAGGTCAGTTATGTGGTTGCTGTCCGAGAGGTAAGTATTGTCTTTTCAGCCTTTTATGGGATCGCCTGGTTAGGAGAGAAACACGGGAGGCAGAAACTTGTGGGAGCGACATTGATCGCCTTGGGTGTAATTTTCATCGCTTTGAGCCGGTAACCACAGCCACTATTATAACTTTTTGTTATAAAAGATATGATAATTATTAGATTGACTTATATTAAAAAACTCGTTAATTGCGTATTTAATATTTTTAAGTAATTTCAGGACAAAGAAAAAACAATTACAACTTAATAATGGAGGAAAAATATGGACAGGAAACCTTTATTTCGAAGAAAGACAGCCATTTCGTATAAGACAGAAGAAAAGACTGTCTTACGGGGATATGATTTGAGCGAAATGGCAGAGGAAGGTTATTCATTTTGTGACGCATTGTTTGTTTTATTTCAGGGCAGAATACCTACGGAAAAAGAAGAAGAAATGCTCCAATATGAAACCGCGGAATTCTTGGAGCATTCCATGTCTCCTTCGGCAGTCTCGGCAATTGCCGTTATCACTGGCCGGCCGGATCTTCCTGCCGCAGTAGCTGCTTCAGTTATGACCTTTGGCGGCGCTCACGGACCCGGAGCAGCACATGGTTACATGATGCACAAGTACATTGAACGCGCCAGGGTCGAGGGAAAATCACTTGAGGAGATGGGTAAAATCTTGGTCGATGAATACATGGATGCCGGACTTGCGGTGATGGGTATTGGACAGCCGCAGCACACTGATGGTGACCCAAGAGCGGAACCGACCCACATAAAACACGAAGAATTAGGTGTGGGGGGTGTCTACCTTGAACTCCAGCGATCTATTGAAAAGCATTTTAATGAACGCAGGAAAAGAGAAGGTAGATCATATGTGGCCGTTAACATGATCGGAGCCGGCAATACGGCTTTGGCCGAACTTGGCTTCTCTCCTAATGCTGCATGGTGTATCGGTTGTGTATGTCGCGGTTTCAGTTGTGCTGCACATGCGCTTTTCACCATGAAGAAAGGGCGTGCCTGGGCGGCTTCCAAGAGGGAACCTATGGTACAGATGCTTGATCTTTCCATGATCAAGTATATCGGTCCCGAGGACAGGGAAGTTCCGAGTCAGGAAGAAAGGCAGGAGTATGCCAATCAACAAAAAGAGGACGGAGAATACAAGAAATGGGTACTGTAATAGGAAATTTAAATGATCCCAGATTGCAATATGATTATCAGAATAGAGAACACGGTACGGTAGAGCCGGACACGAAAAGGGAACCTTTCCGATGGGTTTCTGAAGTTGCCTATAAAAACGTTCACCGTATTATTTCCAGGGGATATGACACAACAGAACTGGTGGAATCAGGTTATGGCATTGGGGACATTTTATTCATAGACTATCAAGCCAGAATTCCTCTGATCGAAGAAACGAAAATGTTAAATTATGTTATGATAATGAGCCTGGAAGACGGTCTATCCAGTCCGGCTGCCATATCAAGAATTGTCGCCGGTTCAAAATCCCTATTAACTCAAGCCGCCGGAGCATCTATTCTGGCTTTTGGGCATGCCTACGGAGCATATTCTGCTTTCGGCAATATGCTCGATACATATTTATCCATGGCCGAAAAAGAAGGAAAAACCACGGAAGAAATTGCAGAAATCCTTGTTAAGGAAAACATAAATAGCGAAGCTCTGGGTGTTTCAAATCTTATGCTAAAGGATCCGGCAGCCAAACGCATGTTTGCACGTGCGGAAAAACTCGGCGTAGCAGAAAAATACATTGCCTTTACAAAAGAAATTGTAAAAGCGGCCCAAAAAATCAGCAAAGAACCTGTCGACCTTGATATGCTTGGTGCTACGGGTGCAACAATGATGGACTTAGGATTTTCTCCTGAAGCAACTTGGGCGATTCTGGCTGTTTCTCGCGCATTTGGAGCAGGCGCACATTACTGTGAAGAAGTGGAGAGAGAAGAGCCCAGGAGATTAGGTCAAGCACTTACGCCCAAAGAGGATTATGATGGACCTGAAGATCGGCCTGTTCCCACTTTGGAAGAACGAAAAACGACTGTCAGACCGGCACAAAGCCATACACCTGAAGAATGGAAAAAAGCCTTTGATGAAAAGCAAAAGCTTAAGGGCACTGGATGGTCCATTGTAGAGGAGCTTGAGGATCCCCGTCGGAAAATATAAAAAATCACTAACAAAAGGGAGAAAGCAAAATGGAGGTCGTCAAACCTGTAAAAAGAAATGTTCTCTTGAATCCCGGCCCGGCTACAACCAGCGATTATGTAAAATACGCACAGGTAGTCCCGGATATTTGCCCCCGAGAGCAAGAGTTTGTCGATATTATGACCGATATTAGAAAAGATCTGATCAAAGTCGTACACGGTGCCCCCGACAAATACACAGCCATCATTTTCACCGGCTCCGGAACGATTATTCAGGATGTCTGTGTAAACTCGCTTGTTCCTGAAAATAAAAAGATATGTATTGTAAACAATGGGGCATACTCTGCGAGAATGGCGGAAATTGCCGATTGCTATCATATCCCCTGTGTGAACCTCGAATTTCCAACAACCGGTGTGCCCGACCTGAATGTCGTCAAGGAGGCGTTGGAAAAAGACAAAGACATTGCGGTGGTTGCCACCGTGCACCACGAAACCGGCACCGGAGTATTGAATCCTGTGGGGGAAATCGGAAAGATTGCTCACGACCATGATTGCGTTTTTATGGTCGACACGATCTCAACATATGCTTTGATCCCAATAAATATTGAGGAGGAAAATATCGACTTTTTGATGTCTTCCGCTCAGAAGGGCCTTTGTGGCATGACCGGTGCCTCGTGGGTTGTCGGAAAGATAGATGAGATAGAAAAATCAAAAGATTATCCGAAACGCTCATACTACTGTAACCTTTTTATGCAGTACGATTTTTTTGAGAGGGTCGGCGAGATGCACTTTACCCCGCCTGTCCAGACGATATATGCTTTAAACCAGGCTATCAAGGAATACTGGGAGGAAGGAGAACATGCCCGCTGGGAGCGTATAACCCGTTGCTGGGAAGCTATCCATAAGGGGCTGGAAGAGATCGGTCTGGAGTCTGTGATTGACAAGGGAATTCAGGGCCACCTTGTCGTTACCATAAAGGCTCCTGAGGATGAAAAATTCGATTTCTTTAAACTACATGACTATTGCTATAAACGTGGATTCACGATTTATCCGGGAAAGATGTTTGGATTAAAGACTTTCAGGCTGTGCAACCTGGGTCAAATTACTTACAAGGACATTGAAGATTTCTTTGTAGTAGCCAAGGAAGCATTTAAAAAGATGGGATACACCATTCCTATCGTCAAATAGTTGA
>JAUVVS010000079.1 GCA_030604545.1 Deltaproteobacteria bacterium
AAAAAAAACTATATATTGTGTAATTTTTTTCTTGACACACAATATAAGATGATATATAATATAAGAAGCAGAAAAAAGTATATTAAATGAACAGGTCTGAATATATCGATTTGAGAAAGTGAGATTAAGTTTTTAAAGTGAAATTTAGCATATACAGTGTCAGCAATGGCTCTTTTTAATTCAAAACAATAACAATAAATACACCTCTTTTCAAAATTATCCTCCTTTTTTAAGTAGCCATTGCTGACTTATCGTATTAGCCCTGTTACTTTAGTAACTTATTAACCTAACCTCCTTCCTTTTTAGGGTGGTTCAAGATATTGAACCACCCTTTTTTTTATCCTGGGTCTCACGCCAAGACGCTAAGAAAAAATGTTATGTAAAAATCATTTATCTTTGCGTTCTCTGTGAGCTTGAGCGAAGCTTCCGCAGATATTTGCGGAAACAGGCGGGAGGCGAACAAAAATTCACATTTCCTGCAAAATCTTCTTGACCATATTACCATCTGCTAAGGAGCCAAAATGTTTCATAATTAAACCCATTGCCTGCATTTTGTTCTTAAACTGAGAAAAATCGATATTCTGCTCAACCCATGTTTTAACTTCTTCATTTGTTGCCATTTTGGGCAAATAACTTTCTATAATATTAATGTATTCGGAGTCGGAATCATCACCCTTTTTATCCAGCACTTCTTTCTCAGATTTTATTAATTTTCTGAGAACTTTTATAACCTCATCATCTGAAAGTTCTTTTTTAGCAGATCTTCCAAACTCTCCTATGACAACACGAAGCGTATCTTTTTTTACATCATCCTTTGCTTTTAGCGCAGATGTTAAACCCTTTTTAATTTGCTCTTGAAGTTTCATTTTCACCCTTTCATAAAATTATAGTTAACTTTTCACCACAGAGCACACGGAGAACACAGAGTATTTGTCTTTTATTTTCCAATGAATCGATCTTTTGTCAAGAAAATATACGTTAATTAAATTTTTTCTTAAGGGTTTCTATGACAAGCTGGTTTACGCTTTTGCCCTCTTGCTTAGCGGTTTGCTTAAGCTTCTCTGCAAGCGAATCATTCAATCCCCTAACGGTCATTGCTTTCATAATGCCATCCCCTTTCCAGGCTATTGATATCATTATTATATAAAAACGAAAGGGAAATTCAATAGAAATATCATTTGCTCACCGCAAAAATCTTAAAACTCTGCGTCCTTTGCTTTGCGGTGAATCTTTATAAGTTTTTTCCTTTTTCGAGTTTCGAGTTTCAAGTTTCACAGAAAATGCATCGGACAAAATAAAATGCTAATTCAGGTAGTTACTTCTATAAATGACACGGTCCTGGATTCAGGTATTCATTTTCTGTTTCCTGCGTGTTACAAGGATCATCAGAGCCGGTGCCAGCAAGAAGTCTGCCAGGAGAGCAATGAGAATAGCCATGCCTGTAAAAAAACCGAATCTTACCAGGTGATTCAACGTGGCAAACATCAAGACGAAAAATCCGGTAGCAAGGACCAACGATGTTATCAGCAAGGCCCGTCCCGTGCTAAGCAGGGTCTCTTTTATCGCTTCATGGGCATCTTCCGTTTCTTTATAATACCGTTGAAAATTGTGTATAAAATGGACGGTATCATCCACAACAAGCCCCATGGCGATACTACCAATCAATAAGGTATTCATGGTTAAAGGAACTTTGGCAAATCCCATAATTCCCATTATGATTAGAATTGGCAGTAAATTTGGTATCATGCTGATTAGGCCGATTTTAATGTTTCCGATAAAGAGAATCATCATCAGGGTTATTACCAGAAATGCAATTACATAACTCCTGGCCATACTGTATATGGCTGCCATGATTACCCTTGACATCAGCGCCATTCCACCTGTTATGGTTATATCTGCTTTATCCTGCAAAACATCATTAAACCGGTTTTTAATATCTTCAATAAAATTATTGCAAATTATGGCGTCGACCCAGGGGGTCTTGATTGTGATGCGGGTCTTTTGGAACTGGCTGTCCACGATCCTCTCGAGATCGTCAGATCCGCTGTTTTCAAACAGGAAAAGCTCTTGTGCAACCATTTTCCTGGCTTGAGGAATAGTATAATAGGCAGTATCATTCCCATGAAGAGCCTGATTGATCTCTTTTATGATATCGTTTATGGAAAAAACTTTACCCACGAATATATCGATGTTGTTGATTGACTCGATGCTGCGGGAAAGTTTTTCTATACGGCTTAATATAGCGGGTTCATAAATGCCGTTCTCCTTGTTCGTGTTAAGAATGATCTCCAAAGTGATGGTCCCTTTGAGTTCCTTATCGATGAAAAACAAATCTTTCTTAACTGCCATGGTGTCGGGAAAATAATGAATCACGTTATGGGAAAACCGGAGCTGTAAAATGAAAACAATCGATACAAAAAACATCACCAGACTTACTGCTAAAATTTTGATAGGATGACTTGTGGAAAAACTAGAAACGGATAGAAGTATGCGATCCATGAGAGACGATTTTATATCGGCTCCGGTCGAGTGTTCCTCTTTTATAGGAAAAAGGGCTATAATCGCTGGTAGCATAATAATCGTATAGAAAAGCGCCAGAATAACACCTGCAGCGGCAAAAACTCCAATTTCCGCAATTGCAGTAAGTTCGGCAAAGGAAAAAGACAAAAGACCCGCAGCAGTGGTGAGGCTTGTCATTGCAATGGCAGATCCAGAATGGCCCAGAGCATAGGCGATGGCGTCTTCTTTGCTTTTTCCCTGCTTAAGAGATCTGTAAAAAATAGCCAGAATATGCACGGAGTCTGCAACACCAACAGCCAGCAGGAAACCCGGAATAACTGTAGTTGTAATTTTAATGGGTACATTGCAAAGAGCCATGAGCCCCATGGTAGAAACCATCGATGAAATGATGACAGTCATCGGCAGTATGATCCCTGATATTCTACGAAAGAAGATCGCCAGAAAAAAAGTAACAGCAATCATTGAAAGCGCGATACAAAAACGGATGTCGCTTAAGGTTGCACGATTGAAGGCATCTACGATTATAGGCCCTCCGGAAAGTGCCAAAATAAAGTCGGTACTCTGATAACGGTCCACAACACGATTAACCGCTTCAACAACTTCCCTGTTTTCCTTTTCCGAAAAATAGTGCGGATTCTTTGACCCGTTTTCGGTTGGCGATGTATCTTCCTCGAACCCAGACAGGAGATCTTCTTCTGAAACGGATTTTGATATTGAAGCTTCTGTTTCTATCAATATGGCGGTTATGCGACCATCCTCCGAAATGAGATGGTTTTGATAAAGAGGATTTTTCAGCACAAAATCTTTTAAAGAGGCAAGATCGATGTTTTTTTCCGGCCAACCCCCAAGGAGCTCCTCAACAAAAAGAACATCCCCTTCTCCACGAATGTTTCTGGCGTTGATCAGGCTGGTCACCTCACGTATGTAAGGCACTTCATTTTCCAGATCACCGTGAAAGGATTTCAACTTGGCAAGAAAGCCGGCATCAAAAACTTCTGGTGCTTTAACTGCAATAATAATCAGCTCGGCCCTGCCGAACTGATCCCGAAAAGCATTATATCGAAGCAAGCTAGGATCATTTTTTCTAAGTAATGCCTCCGCCGAAGTATCAATGGTTATTTTGGGAATCTGGTAAACCAAAAGGCCGACAAAAAGAAATGCAACAAATAGCGCTTTAAGGCGATTTTGATAGAGCGTATGCCCTAGTCGCTCAAAATGAATTTTTGCTTGGTTACTTATTTCTGACATATAGACCTGTTTCTTGTAGCTATTTAGCCACTAAGGCACTATGACACAAAGGATAGTTTTATGTCTAATAGTACACACATTTTACAGTTACAAGTTTCTTCTTTTAAAGTCGTTTGAAAAAGACTTTTAAAGATACATCAAACACCAAATCCCACAAGGCGGGAGTGAATTCGTCTTTTTACGAATTTATCAAACATGACCCTTGAAATAATTGTTGAAAATTTAGAATAAGATAACGTAAAGTATACTTCACGTTATGATAATATAATGGAAACCCTTAACTATGAACCTGTGAACGGTTACTATAAATCTTTTCCTACTCAACCACTGAACCACTCAACTATTTGACAATATTTTTAGTATCGAAAACCTTAACCTTTTAAAGTTCGGAGGGTGATAAAATGAATTCAAAGATACCGGCACGAGAAGAAGCTTATGATCTCCTTTTAGAATATAACAAGAGTGACAGTCTTATTAAACATGCTCTTGCTGTTGAAGGTGTCATGCGTTATTTTGCCCGAAAACGCGGAGAGGATGAAGAAAAATGGGGCATTATCGGTCTGGTCCATGACCTTGATTACGAACAATTTCCTGAGGAACACTGCCGTAAAAGCGAGGAAATACTGAGAGAAAACGGCTGGCCGGAGGATTACATTCGAGCTGTGATAAGCCACGGGTGGGGGCTTTGTGCGGATGTTGAACCACAGACAGACCTGGAGAAGGTTCTTTATGCCATAGATGAACTCACAGGCCTGGTTGTTACGGCTGCATTGGTCCGCCCATCCAAAAGCGTTATGGATTTAAAAGCAAAATCCGTAAAAAAGAAGTGGAAGAACAAAAGATTCGCTGCCGGAGTAGATAGATCCATTATTGTAAAGGGAGCCGAAATGTTAGGGATAGAAATTACAGAGCTTATCACTGATACAATCATGGGAATGCGCGAAGTGGCGGAGGAGATCGGTTTGAACCTAAAACAAAGGTAACCGTTCAGGGGTGTCGTCCCCGCAACGGGATTTTCAACTTAATGAATGAGCAATTGGCAAAAAAAATCCAAACTCTGGCTAAATGGATGTATGAAAGCCGCTATCTGGTTGTTTTTACCGGAGCCGGAATTAGTACTGAATCAGGATTGCCCGATTTCAGGGGGCCTGATGGGGTGTGGACACGCCAGGACAAAGGACTCCCGCCGAAACCGATTCGTAAGCCATGGGATTCAGTCGAGCCGAATAACGGCCATCTTGCTATTACTGAACTCCAAAAGATAGGAAAATTAAAATTTCTGATTTCACAGAATGTAGACAACCTCCATTTAAAATCCGGGATACGAGATGAACTGCTGGCTGAGCTTCATGGAAACATTACAAAACTTCGATGCACGCAATGCCAAAACACTATTAACAAGTCTGCCGGGCAAACGATTTGCCAATGCGGAGGTTCCTTGGCCTCCAGTGTGGTTGATTTTGGTCAGTCTCTTCCGGAAAAGGATCTTATGTTATCATTTGAGCACTCAAGTAAGAGCGATCTTTTTATAGCTGCCGGTTCCAGCCTCGTGGTAACACCTGCAGCTGATATGCCTAAAGAGGCACTTCATGCCGGCGCCAAGCTTGCCATCATTAATCAAGGCGAAACTCCTTTTGACCGCTATGCTCATTTGAGATTCCATGAAAGTATTAGTGAAGTACTCCCCAAGGCAGTGAAAAAATTGAAAAGATTAATGGGTCTATATGAATAAACACATAGATTTTATGCAAATGGCTTTAGACGAAGCCAAAAAGGCTGATCTAAAAAAAGAAGTTCCCATAGGTGCAGTGCTCGTTGAAAAATCGGGCGAAATTCTTTCTTTTGGCCATAATCAAACGATTAGCCATACAGATCCAACAGCACACGCAGAAATATTGTCATTGCGTGCAGCAGCTCAAAAAATTCTGAATTACAGGTTGTTAAACACAACCCTGTATGTTACGATTGAGCCCTGTATTATGTGTATGGGAGCTATTATCCATGCTAGAGTATCAAGGGTTGTTTTTGGTGCAAGCGATCTTAAATGGGGAGCTGCCGGCTCTTTGTACGATTTATCAACTGATACCAGATTAAATCACAGGCCGGAAATTATAGGCGGTGTATGCCTTGATGAGTGCAGGGCACTGATTCAAAAGTTTTTCAGCGCAAAACGAAAATAATCTTGTTAATAGTTATTGTCCATCCGGAAGTGGTAGATTTTGGTTCAATTCAAGGCCGCAGCCCTTTTGTGACCGCAGTCGTAGTGTGCCTACGTCGAGGATCGCAAAAGGGCGAGAACGCAGTATTGGGCCAAAAGATGTCATTTCCGGATGGACAATTGTTAAAGGAGTTATAAATGTCAAACATAGTAATTGTTGGAACTCAATGGGGAGATGAGGGCAAGGGTAAGATTGTGGATCTTCTGGCAGAATATGCCGATATTGTTGTTCGTTTTCAGGGGGGAAACAATGCAGGCCATACCATGGTTGTAAATGGTAAACAATTTATTTTTCATCTGATACCTTCCGGAATCTTGCAAAAGAAAACCTGCATTATCGGAAACGGAGTGGTGGTAGACCCGGAAGTTTTATTAGAAGAGCTTGACCGTCTAGATGAAAAGGGCATACATGTTGGACCGGACGAACTTCAAATAAGTGAAAAGGCACACGTTGTCATGCCTTATCACAAAGCGATCGATCATGCCCGGGAAAAAAAGAAGGGAGATAAAAAAATTGGAACAACAGGACGCGGAATCGGACCTTCCTATGAAGACAAGGCCACACGAAGAGGTATACGATTTATCGACCTGATTGACCCGGACGTTTTTAGGGAAAAAGTCAATGCCAATTTGGAAGAAAAGAATTTCTACCTTAAAAATTACCTTTCCTCTGAAACATTAAATCCCGAGAAAATCATTGAACAATATAACAAAATTGCAAAAAGGCTTGAGTCTCATATTACGAATATTTCAGTCGTAATCAATCGGGCCATCAAAGAAGGCAAGAAGATTCTTTTTGAAGGAGCGCAGGGAACACATCTTGACATTGATCACGGCACCTACCCTTATGTTACATCGTCAAATACAATCGCCGGAAATGCTTGCTGCGGTGCTGGGATCGGCCCTAAAGAAATCACTGGTGTACTTGGTGTTGCAAAAGCTTACACGACCAGGGTTGGGCTGGGTCCATTCCCCACAGAACTTTTTGATGAAATCGGTGATTCAATTCAAAAAAAGGGCTCGGAATTCGGCGCAACAACTGGTAGAAAACGACGATGTGGGTGGCTTGATACCGTTCTGCTGAAAAATGCCGTTTATCTTAATGGCCTGACAGGCCTTGTTATAACAAAGCTGGATATATTGGACGGCCTTGAATCGATTAAAATCTGTACCGGCTATGAATATAAAGGTGAGGCTTTAAATGATTTTCCGGCAAGTCTCAAAGTCCTTGCCGAATGTAAACCGATATACGAAACTCTACCTGGCTGGCCGGAAGATATTACCAATATTAGGGAAATGGAGGATCTACCTCAAAATACAAAAAATTATCTCAATCGGATCTCAGAAATGACCGAAACTTCCATACATATTGTATCAGTGGGCCCGGCAAGGGATGAAACTATCGTCTTGAAGAATCCTTTTCTTTAATATTATGTGCAACATAACATTTTAGCTGTTTTAAAACAGGGCCGCTTCAAAGGTTGCTCCTCTAAAAGGCTAAATTGATACTGTGAAATGTATTGACAATTGATAAATAAAGGCATAAAAGATCCAACTGTGTCGGGACGTGGCTCAGCCTGGTAGAGCACAGCGTTCGGGACGCTGGGGTCGCTGGTTCAAATCCAGTCGTCCCGACCAAGTAAAATCAATAACCTAGGCCGATTAAACAAATCGGCCTTTTTGATTATTTTGGAAAGGAAATCGATAACTACATGAAGAAAAAGCATCTTCCTATCATTCCATCTGAAAGATCGGATGACCTTCACAATCTGAAAATTGCAAACAACGCAGATCTGGTCCTATTCATGGCCGGCAATCAATTCATGGTGATGGACGAAATTATTTCTACCTTTCAGAAAAAATATCCGGATATTAAAAGGATTTTCTA
>JAUVVS010000224.1 GCA_030604545.1 Deltaproteobacteria bacterium
AAACAAAAGCCTCGGTATTCGGTTGTTTAGAGCATTTGAACATTCGAATTTAGAATTTGTTTCGGATTTCGTAATTCGGATTTCGAATTTCAAAATTCAAAAATTGAGGGTTTTCGTTCAGACACTATTTATGTCATTGCATCCTATAAACCATAGAATTAATGTTCATGCCTGCTCCAACAGACGCAAATACAACTATATCTCCTGAGTGAAGTATATGATTATCCAGCTTTCCTCTCTGCAAAAGATCAAACATTGTCGGCAAGGTTGCAACCGAACTATTACCAAGCCAGGAAATCGTCATCGGCATAATATTGTCAGGGATATTTTTTATATTATACAACTTAAACAACCTTTCTAATATCGCTTCATCCATCTTTTGATTTGCCTGGTGTATCAAAACCTTTTTTACATCAGTTAAGGTAACTTCAGCCTCATCAAGGCTCTTTTTTACTACTTTAGGAACTGTTCTGACCGAATACTTATATATTTCGTGACCATGCATTTTGATGAACAACTCGTCACCATTATAGTTCGGGTTATATGACTTGCCAATCCATAACAGATAGGCATTCTCAAGCGTATCAGATCTTGTAACGTGTGATAATATCCCGGCATCTTGATCTGTTGCTTCGACCAAGGATGCTCCAGCTCCATCAGCATATATCATACTGTCTACATCATGAGGATCTGTAACTCTTGATAGTATCTCTGCTCCAATAACCAGCACCTTCTTTGTATCACCTGATTTTATATAATAATCAGCCAGAATCATCCCATGTAACCAACCCGGACAGCCAAAAGGGACATCATAGGCTACGGTATAGGGATTTTTTATTTTCAGTTTATGTTTCACTCTGGCTGCGATGCTTGGGACCATATCGCATCTTATGTTATCCGGCCTCACATCCCCTAAATTTTGACCGACTATTATGTAATCAAGGCTTTCCCTATCTATACCATCTAGTGCTTGTTTCGCAGCCAAAAAAGCAATGTCGGAGGTATTAAGCTCATCTGTTACATATCTCCTTTCATTGATACATGTTATCTCTTGTAATTTAGCAATAATTTCATCGTTTGACTTTTCAATTTTTATCCCATCAGCTCCATAAAAATCATGTGCGAGAAAATGCCTGTTCGGTATCTTTAACGTCGGAATATAGCTTCCGGTTCTAGTTATAATCGAATTTGGCATAATAGAATAAGGCTACCTTCTTAAATTCCCCTGAGTTATCATTGCTCCATTAACGATCGAAACTTTCCCACAAAGTCAAAAATATCTTACCTTAAGAACGCCATCCTCCACCATGTTCTCCTCTGTCTTGACGACCTCCGGTGCGAGGATGCGCCTTGCCAACCTTAAGGTTTCGTCCTTTAAGTTCCGTTCCGTTCAGGTCATTGATTGCTGCTTGTGCTTCAAATTCAGTGGACATCTCCACAAATCCGAATCCCTTTGATCTGCCGGTATACATGTCCTTGATAACTTTAGCAGACTCGACATGTCCGAAAACCTCAAAAGCTTTTTGTAAATCTTCCCCTGTAACTTCGTACGACAAATTACCCACATAGATATTCATTCTGACCTCCTTATAAATTTCAGATCTCGTTAAGTCGTCGAGTAGTTGAGTGGTTAAGTAGTTGTAATGATAAGAATAATAGCTGTTTCCCTAAAAATTGGACATGCGACAGTTTGCAAATATTAACCTATTTATTTAATTATAAATCTCTTCCTACTCAACCACTTAACTACTCAACTATTTGACGATGTCTATACTAACCACGAACTCTGAACTTCTGAACCTCTGAACCCTGAACCTGTGAACGCCTACTCATAATTTAATTTATTTTGAAAATTTTATTTATTCTAATTGACGACTCGATTTAAAACAGACTATTTAGTGTCTGAACGAAACCCTAAAAATCTCCCCCCTTTTGAAAATGGGGGCTGGGGGGACTTGTGAGGAAATCCGGCACTTTTCGTTCAGACACTATTTAAATATATACAAATACTGCTATGCGTTTTCAAGAGGGAGTTATTACTTTTTTTCGATCTTCTTATAATACAATTTCACAATATTTAAAAGGTAAAAGATATTTCATCAATTTTACCCTGTGAAATGTTTTTTCTTTTCTATTTCACCGGGGCGAAAATTATCAATTGATAGTTAATGACTTCAAATTGGTTAAAATTATTATTGCTATAAAAAGAACAAAAATAATTATTAAGAGACTAAACAGGTGGTTATCATGAGAAGAAAAGATCGGGAAATAACAAACAGAAAAGATATAGAATCGATTATTCGAAAATCTTTAGTATGCAGGCTTGCAATGATGGATGAACATGAACCGTATATAGTTCCGTTAAGCTTTGGGTATAGGGATAATACGTTGTATTTTCATTCCGCAAAAAAAGGGAAAAAACTGGACGTTCTAAAAAAAAATAATCAGGTTTGTTGTGAATTCGATATTGACCTTAAAATAGAAAAAGCGGATAAAGCATGTAAATGGGGCATTGAATATAAAAGTGTTATCGGTTTTGGAAAAGCCTCTTTTATAAAAGATCTTGAATCAAAGCGGAAGGCATTGGATATAATAATGGAGCATTATTCAGATAAATCTTTCACATATTCAGAAACCGACTTAAAAAAAGTAGCAATTATAAAAGTCGAATTGCGGAATGTAACCGGGAAGCAATCAATATGATACAAAAGATCAGTGATAATTATAATCACTTTGCTGCATCTTCAGACCAGATCGTAAAAGAGCGTGCAAAAAAACTGTTTGAAGGTGCGCTCAATAGCCACAATTGGGAACATACACTTCGGGTATATAAATTGTGTGGACATATCGGGGCGGCAGAGGGAGCAGATATGGATGTACTGCTGATTGCCGCCTATCTACACGACATCGGGAGGTGCTCTCAAGACGCTTCAAACGGTGCAGTATGTCACGCAGAGAAAGGTGCGGAAATGGCAAGGTCTATAATTCAAGATCTCCCGCTGTCGGATATGCAAAAGGAAAATATTATTCACTGTGTAAGATCACACCGATTTCGGGGAAATCATGCGCCAAGAACAGCGGAAGCAAAGATATTATTCGATGCTGACAAGCTTGATTCTATCGGTGCCGTCGGCGTGGCCAGAGCATTTCTCTTTGCCGGAGAGGTCGGCGCCAGGCTTCACAATCCGGATATAGATGTAGAAGATGCAAGGCCGTATTCAAAAGACGATACCGGTTTCAGGGAATTCAAGGTTAAACTTACCAAGATCAAGGATCGAATACTGACAAAAGAAGGTCAGGAAATGGCAAGAGAGCGCCATGATTTCATGGAGGAATTCTTTAAACGTTTTTTAGAAGAATATGACGGAAAGAGGTAGATGCTATGAGTATCAATGTTGTAGAAAAAATCGATGATTTTGTAAAAGTAAGGCACATACTTGTGAGTGTTTCGGACAAGAGAGGGCTTGATGATTTTACACCGAAGTTAATTGAGATAAATCCTGATCTCAAAATATTTTCAACCGGCGGTACATATACCCGCATAAAAGAAATCCTTGGTGATAAAGCTTCATCTTGTCTGACACAGGTTTCTGATTATACCGGTCAGCCCGAGACCCAGGGTGGACTGGTAAAAACCCTGGATTTTAAGATATACCTCGGGCTTCTTACCGAAACATACAATGACGCCCACAAAGATGATTTAAAGAGAACAAACAGCGTTCCAATAGACATGGTCGTTGTTAATCTCTATCCTTTTAAGGAAACGATTTCAAAAGAGAATGTAACTGTAGAACAAGGACGGGGTAATATCGATATAGGCGGGCCGTGTATGATAAGGGCTTCTGCTAAGAATTATTTAAGGGTTGCACCCGTCGTTGACCCGTCTGACTATGAAATGATTATATCGGAGATGAAAGCAAATAACGGCATGACGTCCCTTGACCTCCGCTTTCGCCTTGCGCAAAAGGCCTTTGAACACACGGCTGTTTACGACCGTACGATTGCCGACTTTTTACGCTCTAAATCTTTTGGGGATGTAAAGGGATGTTATGATATATAATTACAGAAAGGAGATAAAAATGGCTGAAGACCTTAAAAAAATGTATAGAACCATAATGGATGACCATTTTCCGCCTGGAATGGAGATCAGTTTTGTGGACGAGGATAAAAGACAGACCCTTTTTTTTGAAAAAGTGTCGTGGAGAATAGAAAATATCAATAAAGGTTTAAGATATGGTGAAAACCCAGGTCAGGAAGCAGCCCTATACAGGCTGGTAAACGGCAACCTGATTCTGGGAGAAACCGAGACCATACAACCTGGACAGTATTTGGCATCAGATATTGAGCTTTTGCAATCCGGTAAACATCCCGGGAAAACCAATCTGACAGACGCCGACAACTCCCTGAATATCCTGAGATATTTTATGGATCAACCGACGGTGGTTATCGTCAAACACAACAATCCCTGTGGAGTTGCC
>JAUVVS010000214.1 GCA_030604545.1 Deltaproteobacteria bacterium
CTTCTATTCAGAAAGCTAAAGAAAAACCTTTAGAAAAAATGACCGTCAAGGACCTGAGGGAAATGGCTAAAAAAATACCGGAGATTACCGGTGCTCACGGGATGAATAAGGATGAAATAATCCATGCCATAAAAGAGGCCAAAAGTATTGAAGATAAGCCTGAAAAAAAGAAAAGTTCTTCTGTTCAGGAGATAAAGAAAAAAATAAGGGAACTGAAGACAGAACGCAAAGTTGCCCTTGAAGCAAAAGATAAAAAAATGGCGACAATTTACAAACGCCGTATCTCCAGGTTGAAGAAAAGAACACGCAGGGCTGCGTAATGATTGACTATACTTAAAATGGTATTATTTTAAGCTTTTTTCATTATGTGCCAGACTGGCAGTTATTCAATGGAAATTCAATAGAAATTCAATAGAAATTCAGTAGAAATTCAATAGCTATTGAATACTGATGACGAATGACAACCGAATTTCAGCGGAGCGAATGACAATCGAATAACAGCGAAGCGAATTTCAACTGAATTTCAACCGAATTTCAGCGAAGCGAATGACATATGGCAAATGACAAAATCCAAGAGCACAGATTATGTCCGTTTACAGTATAAAAGTATAATAGCGGAATAGCCCTAAAAGGAATATCTATGATCGATCCTTCATTTGTGGCATTTGATATAGATGGTGTATTTGCCGATACCATGACATTGTTCCTTGATATCGCACGTTATAGATACAATATTGATGGAATCAGGTATGAAGATATTACCTGCTATTCTTTAGAACAATGCCTTGATATTGATAAAAATATCATAGAAGAGATAGTAAAGAGCTTACTTGATGGTAGTTACACGGAACCCTTAAAGCCTATTGAAGGAGCACCTGAGGTTTTAACCAGGATAGGCAGGAGGCACAGCCCAATACTCTTTGTAACTGCCAGGCCATATTTGGGCCCTATATATGATTGGATAGCAGATATACTACCCCTTGATTCCGGCTCAATAGAGATTGTAACTACAGGAACCTTTCAAGGTAAAGCGGATGTACTTTTAAGTAGGGGGATATCATATTTTGTGGAAGACAGGCTTGATACATGTTACCTTCTTAGGGAAACCGGCGTGGTGCCTGTTCTTTTCAAGCAGCCGTGGAACAGGGAAAACCATCCCTTCATGGAGGTTGGGAGCTGGAACGAGATTGAATCATTGATTAAATTTTAATGGCTTCACTCATTTTAAAGAATCTGATTAGATCGTTTATTGAATCTTTATCCTCAGAAAAAGGATATTCGGCAAATACAAGCCGTGCCTATTTGCATGATCTTAATGAATTCGTATCCTTTATCATTAAAAGCCGGTTTTCAGGCAAAGAGAATCAACAAGATAAGGACATGTTAAGAGTCGATGAAGTAGAAGGCCTGATGATCAGGGGTTATCTGGGATATTTACATAAGAGGAACAAAAAGGTTACAATAGCGCGCAAGATTTCTGTTTTGCGTTCTTTTTTTAGATACCTTGTCAAGCATGATATTATTTACGATAATCCGGCAGACTTGATTTTAACGCCAAAGCAGGAAAAAGTAATTCCCATATATCTTACTGTTGATGACATGTTTCGATTGCTTGACTCTTTAAAGACGAATTCATTGTCTGGTTTAAGAAATCGTGCTATTTTTGAAACCCTTTATTCCAGCGGTATACGCATATCGGAGCTTGTAGGCTTGAATGTCTTTGATATTGATGTTACAGAGTATGTGATACGTATTCTTGGAAAAGGGAACAGGGAACGGATTGTTCCTATTGGCAAAAAAGCTGTGGATGCTATCAAGGCATATAGAGAAAGATTACAGACGGAAGAGGGAATTCATTCGGATAAAAACGGTCCGATCTTTTTAAACATGAACAACGACCGACTCACAGCCAGATCAATTGCCCGTATCCTTGAAAAAGCAGCAAAAGAATGTGGCCTTTCAATACCTGTTTCCCCCCATTCTTTGCGACATACATTTGCTACCCACATGCTTGATGCGGGGGCGGACTTAAGGGTTGTACAAGAACTTTTGGGCCATAAAAGCCTTTCTACGACCCAAAAATATACACACGTCAGTATCGACAGATTAATGGAGACATATGACAAGGCACATCCAAGAAAATAATTTGTTATCCGGTTCAGATATGACTTTCCACGGAACAACAATACTTGCCGTAAGGCATAAAGATAAGGTGGCGGTTGCAGGTGATGGTCAGGTTACCCTGAACAACACCATAATTAAACATCATGCAAAAAAGGTCAGAAGGATATACAACGACAAGATTATAGTAGGATTTGCAGGTGCTTCTGCCGATTCAATGAACCTTTCAGAACGTCTTGAGGCAAAGCTTGAAAGATACAACGGTAATTTAACGCGCAGTGCCGTTGAATTGGCCAGAGATTGGCGGACAGACAAATACTTGAGACGTCTTGAGGCAATCATGATAGCCATAGATGAGAGCAAGATGTTCCTCATTTCAGGAAACGGTGATGTAATTGAACCAGACAGGGGTGTAATCGGTATAGGATCAGGTGGCGTCGTTGCTCAGGCAGCAGCAACAGCCCTTTTAGACAATACGGATCTTGATGCAAAGAGTATTGTGGAAAAAGCAATGGAAATAGCATCTTCCATATGCACATTTACGAATGATACGATAACGATAGAAGAATTGTAGAATATCAGATTTAGCTGGAGTAAATTTTGTCTATACTTAAAATGGTCATATTTTAACCTTTTTAATTCTGTATCAAACTGACAGTTGATCATTCAATGGAAATTCAGCAGAAATTCAGTAGAAATTAGTTGTTTTAATAACAATTGAATTTCAGCGAAGCGAATTTCAACCGAATTTCAACCGAATTTCTGCTAAATGACAGCGAAGCAAATGATATATGACAAATGATAAAAACCAAAAGCACAGATTATAGCCGTTTACAGTATAATTTAACAACAACCATAAACGATTGTGAATTAAAAATATGAGTAATCTTAAACCATCTGAAATTGTTAAAGAGCTGGATGAATATATCATCGGTCAACAAAAGGCAAAGCGATCGGTTGCTGTTGCATTGAGAAACCGATGGCGAAGACGGCAGGTTCAAGAAGAACTTCGTGATGAGATTCTGCCAAAAAATATTATACTTATTGGCCCCACAGGGGTAGGAAAGACGGAGATAGCAAGACGGTTATCCATACTTACGGACTCTCCATTTAGCAAGGTCGAAGCTTCTAAATTTACTGAAGTTGGATATGTGGGGCGAGACGTTGAATCGATGGTAAGAGATCTTTTGGAGCTCGCTGTTAATAAGCTTAAATCGAGAGAGCAGGAGGCTGTGATTGAAAAGGCCGGCCAGATTGCCGAAGAAAGGATGCTTGACCTTTTACTGCCAAAATCGGGAGTAAAACAAAAGTTAAAAAATGAATCTTTACAAGAAACACAGTTTGCACTTGTAACTCCCAATAGTGATGAATCGTTATCAACTAGAGAGAAGCTCCGTGGTATGCTTCGTAAGGGAAAACTTGATAATCGATATGTTGACCTTAACGTTTCAGATCAGGCCATGCCTGTGGTGGAGATCTTTTCAAATGTCGGCATGGAAGAAATGGGAATAAATTTTAAAGATATGTTGGGAGGTCTTCTGCCTAAAAGAACAAAGCAACGGAAGATAAAAGTACCGGAAGCCATGGAAATTCTGGCTCAAGAGGAAGCTCAGAACCTTGTAGATATGGATAAGGTAGTAAAACAGGCGATTGAGAAAGTTGAGCAGTCCGGAATAATCTTTCTTGACGAGCTTGACAAGATTGTAGGGAAAAATGAAGGACACGGCCCTGATATATCTAGAGAGGGAGTTCAGAGGGATCTTCTTCCGATAATAGAGGGCTCAACTGTTACCAGCAAGTACGGCCCGGTTAAGACAGATCATATCCTTTTTATTGCCGCCGGTGCATTTCACACAGTCAAACCCTCGGATTTAATCCCGGAGCTTCAAGGTCGGTTCCCGATCAGGGTGGAGCTTGATTCCCTCGGGAAAGAAGAATTTTTACGGATTCTAACTGAACCCAAGAATGCTTTGCTTATACAATATCTGGCACTTCTGAAAACGGAAGGTATTGATGTGGTTTTTGAGGATGATGCAATTGTTGAGATATCAAGGATAGCTGAAGAGGTTAACAACCTGACTGAAAACATAGGGGCAAGAAGACTCCATACCGTCATGGAACGTCTGCTTGAGGACATTCTTTTTGATGCGCCTGACATGAAAGAAAAAAGGAAAGTAATTAACAAAAAATATGTGGATGATAAATTAGGCGATATCAAGGACAACGAGGATTTGAGCAGATATATTTTGTAACGAGCCAAATATGTTGAATTCGGTAATATTTTAGCTGTTTAAAAACAAGGCCGCTTGAAAGATAATTAAATTGAGACCTTTGCAAAACGCCCCCTTTTGCCCAATTTCTGCGTTAGGCTCAAATTTTAATCCTCAAAATACTCAATGTATTCCTGTGGTTAAAATTTTCGCCTGCCTTGAACTTGAACAAAATTGAGC
>JAUVVS010000135.1 GCA_030604545.1 Deltaproteobacteria bacterium
CAGGATTTTTATGTTCGAGAGGAAATTGCCGTAATGCGGGGAAAGGTCAATAAAAAAGGCGGAAGACAAAAATGGGACAGATTACTGCCCATTTTTCAGGACATGGTAATAAATAAAAAGGTTCTCGATATCGGAGCACACCGCTGTCTTTACTGCCTCAAGGCCCTGGAGTACGGTGCCTCCTCGGCCACTGCGCTGGAGCCAAGCGAAGAACTGACCCAAATAATAAGTACAATAAAAAATTGCTATTCTTATGAAGACCTGCATCTGATTAAAGGTGATTTCTATGATGAATGCGATTTTAGCAGATTAATCGAAGAAAAATATGACACCGTTTTCTTTCTTGGGATCATTCATCATCTGTTAAGGCTCGGAATCCAGAAAAAGATCCTATATTCCTTTGATGAACTATTTCAACGAATCTCAAAAATAACCAGTAACGGAGTAATAATCGAATTCGTCATGCCTGGTGAATCGAGCCTGACTCTGCCAGAGATCGCACCTTATCGTGGTCAGTTTTCTGAAGATAAATTCAAAAAAGCTCTAAAGAAATATTTTCCCATCTGTCATAATCTGGGTAAATGCAGATATCGTTCCGGCAATAAATACGGCAGAATAATGTATTGCGGCCAAAAAAAGTAGCTATTGTGACATTGACATTTGATATTCTAAGGAGATGTCACGAAGCAGACATCAACCGTTTTTTGTTTCCGTCATCGGCTTTAGTCTATGGAAGACATCTAGACAGACCTGCCCACGAAGTAGATTTACCGAAACCCGAAACATGGTACGGTGCAACCAAATTAGCTGCTGAAATACTCATCCAGGGGTATACTGCTACTTGTGATCTAAAAGCGGATATCCTGCGTATCTCGAATGTTTATGGATACTCCAGCCCTCCCAACACGGTTATTGGAAAGATCTTCAAGCAAGCAGCTGCCAAAAAACCTCTTGATATTTCAGACCCGACACCCGTACGCGATTTTATTTATGACCAAGATGTGGCAAAAGGATTTCTTAAAACAATCATGGTGCCTTCAACAAGGAATTGCAGGGTTATGAACCTTTCAACTGGTTCGGCAACGCAGATAGGCGATGTAGTTCGCATTGCGCAGAATATTCTGGGCCAAACTCCACAAAATGTTACCCTTGAAAAAAACAAAAGTGTTTCCTCCAAGTTGGTTTTGGACAACCAATTGTTTAGGAGTGAAACTGGTTGGATGCCGGAAACGAGTTTATCAGAGGGGCTAACTAAAATTTTAAAATCTCTGAGATAAGCATGACAAAACATAAGCGCAAAATCGCGATTTTTACAGGGAACCGGGCCGAGTATGGGCTTTTGGTTCCAATTATCCGTGCAATAGCTGATCATCCCAATCTGGACTATTATCTTTTAGTTTCCGGTTCCCATTTACAGGAAGATTTTGGTTATACCAAGCAGGAAATCAAAAAAGACGGTTTCCACGTAGATGCTGAAGTCAAGCTGACATTGGGTGAGGACACACTTTTTAGTACGGTTCATGCGATAGGAACAGGAATCCTTAGCTTAAGTAATGTCCTCAAGGATCTCAAACCAGACATTTTTCTAGTTTATGCAGACCGTTTTGAAGGATTTGCTGCAATGATCACTGGGACCCAGATGAATATTCCCACTGCTCATGTAGAGGGTGGCGATCTTACTGGGGGTGGCGCCTTGGATGATTCTGTCCGGCATGCTATGACCAAACTGGCTCATTTACATTTTACGACCAATGAAAACGCGTCTGAACGCATTCGGAAGATGGGGGAAGAACCGTGGCGTGTTCATACGGTTGGATTCATCACTATCGATTTGATTCGGAACGGTAATTTTGCCAGTCCTAAAGAAATACAAGATAAGTACAACATACGTATAGAGCAGCCACTTATTCTTTTTACGCAGCATTCCATAACAACGGAATTTGAATGCTCTGGAGACCAAGTTGTGCCGAGTCTGCAGGCTCTGGAATCTTTCGCTGGAAAAGGTTGTCATGTGCTGATAACATACCCTAATAACGATGCGGGTGGAAAGGGAATCATTGCAGAACTAGAACGGCTGGCCCAGAAGAAAGTTCCCAAGATTCAGTTTGAAAAAAATCTGGGGCGTTATTTTTACCATGGCTGTTTAAATATATGCGGGAGAGTTGGCAGAGGAGTCTGTGTTGGAAACTCATCCAGCGGGATCAAGGAGACATCAGCATTTGGGTGTCCAACAGTAAATATCGGATCCCGACAGAAAGGTCGGTTACGAGCCAGTAACGTTTTGGATGTTGGTTACGATAAAGATATGATTATATCTGCTATCGAAAAATCTCTTTACGACAAAGCCTTTCGAAGCCAGTGCGCCACCTGTAATAATCCTTACGGCAACGGAGACACCGGCCCAAAGATTGCGGAGATTCTTGCCTCTGTTGAAATCAACAAGGCCTTATTGCAAAAAAAAATGGCCTTTTAACTGCTACTTTCTTTGATAAATGAAAGAGAAAACCAATCACAATTGTTCGTTGCACGGAATTTACACGCCCCGCTACGTTGAAACCCAGTTAGAAAAGTTTCGGAACCGGCACAATAACCATTTTGCCAATCATATTCGTCTGGCCAAAGACCTTGTTGCCAAGTATGGCCTGCAGCCACCGGCAACCCTGCTGGATATCGGCTGTTCAATAGGAACCTTTGCCCTGGAGTTTGCACTTGATGGGTATAAAACAATAGGACTGGATTTAGATCCGAAGTCCCTTGAGCAGGGAAGAACCCTTGCGAAAGAACTGGGTTGTAATCCTGAGTGGATTTGCGCAGATGCTGGTAATTTCGGTCTTAAGGAAAATGTCGATATAGTGGTTTGCTTTGATTTACTGGAACATCTGGACGATAGTACAATCACAAGC
The DNA here is from genome assembly GCA_030604545.1 of Deltaproteobacteria bacterium. Lineage (GTDB taxonomy): Bacteria > Desulfobacterota > Desulfobacteria > Desulfobacterales > JAUVVS01 > JAUVVS01. The sequence continues at coordinate 2,904 of JAUVVS010000135.1, forward strand.
ATGCTAAACCGTATACATGAAAATCTTAAGGATAATGGCATTTTTGTTTTTCACACTTTCCCGACCAAATACAACCATGTTTTTTATAAGCAAAACTTTATATGCGTTCCTCTTATTCCATTTGGTTTTTTTCCGCCATGGATTTTCAGTAAGATTGTTGCGATATATTCCCTGTTTTTGGACTTGCTTTATTTACTGCGATATGGAAAAACTTATAAAAAGGTTATCTCCAAAACTGTGCATCCTAATCCTTTATCTGAGAATAAGCTGAAGGGTTTTCTCGAGGAGGCTGGTTTTGAAATTTTTTGTTTCGACAGAAGTTTGGATTTGGTAAATCCGTTAAAGCCGGGACAGGGAGTAGTTGCCAAAAAGCATTTTTCCAAACAGCCGATAGCACAGCGAAGTCTTTTCGGAGTAGCACGCAAAAAGCATGAGTAAAATATTTCACAAACACATTAACTGTGATTCATGTATCAATCACAGTACCTGAAAAATATAAAGGGAAATCACAAATGCTTGATAAACTAAGAAAGATTTCTACGCTCTTAAGAGAAATGGGGATCATTAAAACTTACAAGGCTGTTTACAACTCTATACATGTTATCTTTCGCAAGAAAGTTCTCCGTAAAGATTTTGTAATTAAGCGAATTCATAACTACAAAATGTGGCTTCCAATTAGTAATGAAGCGATCAAAGGGATCGCTCCAGCTCTCATTGTGTATGGAGTTAGAGAGGAAGATCAACTGCTAGTCATAAAAAACGAGCTGCGCCAAGGGATGAGAGTGCTGGATATTGGAGCGAATATAGGATATTACTCATTGCTTCTGGAATCCATTGTAGGTTCATCCGGCAAAGTATATTCAATAGAGCCATCAAGCGAAAACTTTAAACTACTGAAAACCAACATAGCATTAAACAACAAAGAGGATGTTATTGAGGCCATTCACGCTGGTGTCTCGGATAATATCAGCAGCAATACTCTGCACCTTTCTGAGCATTCGAACAGCCACAGTTTCTTTGATAACACCCGCCACCCAAGAAAAACATCTGACAACAACGGCTTCGACACCGAAGAGGTCAATATGATCAGCATAGATTCCTTCACTGAAGACAAGGGACCTATCCATTTTGTTCGTATGGACGTTGAAGGTTTTGAAGTCAAGGTCTTTTGCGGAATGAACTCTTTTATAGAAAACTCAAATCATGAGATCAAGATTCTATTTGAAGTTCACAGGTCAAGATATGATGATAATGAATTCAACATGAGAAAAGAACTAACGAGGCTCTTCGATGCGGGCTTCATTCCCAAAACTCTTATCGCAAAACCTCTGCTTAAGAGCAAGCCCTGGGGCCTACACCCATTTTCAGAAAGAGGCTACTCACCGAAAATCACGATCAGAACAGATGGTTTTAAACGGGGTTTCTATTCAAACATATCAAATAATGATGTTCTTGATTATGTATGTTCCATAGGATGTGTAAGAGCCCTGCTACTCTGCAGAAAATCGAAGGATAAGTAAGGTCTGACTTGATATAACCCGGTGAAATATAATGTTTTCGACAAAAATTAAAACATTTATTAAATACAGATTACTTAAAACACCCCCAAGACAAGTGGTCATTGAAACTACAAATCGTTGTAATCTTAACTGCCCTTATTGTATGGTGGGAATGCAAAATGAATTGGTTTCAAAATATGGCTTAGCTTCTCATAGTTTAATGTCCAGACCTCGGGGAGTTATGGGTGAGGAAGTTTTTTATGTGGTTCTGGATAATTTAAAGAAATTTGGCATAAGAAAAGTGTATTTGCATTTTCAGGGAGAACCTTTTTTGAATCCCCTTACTCCAAAATTCGCTAAGATTTTGAAGCAGAATAAGTTTGAAGTGGGGATTTTTACTAATGGCATGGTTTTCAGTGGCACTTCTATAAGAGAAATTGCAGATGCCGAGATTGATTTAATAAGATTCTCAGTAGATGGTGCATCAGAGGAAACCTACCAGAAGAACAGAGTGGGTGGAAAATTTGTCACTGTACTTGAGAATATGAAAAAAGTTGTAGCTGCACACAAAAATAAAAAAACACGAATTGAGTGGCAATTCTTGGCCCTGAAGAATAACGAGCACGAAATAGAAAAGGCCAGACAGATGGCAAAAGAGATTGGTGTTTATTTCTTTGTCAAAGGTTTTCGACAGACAGACCTTGAGATGGTCCCAGATAATCCTAAATACCGCGCACAATTTCATAAGAAACCTTGTACTGACGTTTACCATCAACTTGGTATTTATTGGAACGGAGATGTGGTTCCCTGTTGTTATGATGTTGACGCTAAAGAGGTCATGGGCAATTTAATGAGGCGGGATCTTGTTTCTATTTGGAACAGTGGGAAATACAAAGATTTCAGGAAAAGAGTTGATAAATTCAAATCTGATCCCCTTGCCGAGCCTTCGATATGTAAGAATTGTCTAAGGTGGAGATAGGATGAATCTTTATGTGTCCAAAAGACCGAGATCAATTGGTGGAGGAAGCAACACCTTTTCATTGCTGTTCAGTCATTATGCCAAGAGAGCCGGCTATAAAATTGTTCGAGATATGCACAAGGCCCATCGTGCTATTATTATTGCTCATCTGGCAGAAGAGAAAGATATTATAGAAGCCAAAGGCAACGGGTGTACGATTGTTCATCGGCTGGATGAATATTTTGAACCTGATGAAGATGCTATACGGCGTGTTAAGCATGAAAAAATAATCCGACTAAATAAGCTGGCTGATATAACTGTCTTCCAAAGCAACTTTGTATTTGCAAATGTCTATCCCTATATAAAACCCCAGAGATACTGCGTAATCTATAATGGTAGTGATCCTGGTATATTTTCGCCCGCAAAGGAAGCTGGAACTTTCATAGGGCATGTTTCATGGGGTATCGATACAAAAAAACGCCTTGACCTTCTTTATGAGTTTATGCGCGAAAATCCCGATCAAAAATTCCTGTTGATCGGCAGGCATAGAAAAAGTCAATTTGATTTCAATCTACCTAATGTCGTTATCAAAAGACCAGTCAAAAGAAAGAAGCTGCCTCAATATTATCGCATGATGAAGATGCTTTACTTCCCATCTGAAAATGACCCTTGTCCCAATGCGGTGATCGAAGCTATTCTTAGTGGTGTACCTGTCTGTTATAATCCTGCAGGCGGAACAATAGAACTGGTAAAAAACTGCGGTGAACCATTGGAGAATGTCGAGGTTCTACTAGAAAACTTGGCAGATTACCGCTCCC
>JAUVVS010000144.1 GCA_030604545.1 Deltaproteobacteria bacterium
GATTTTGAGCTTGAAAAAGAAGATATCGCTAGAATCGATAACGCCTTTAAACGAACTATTATCCATGTTCCTACAAATCGAATACGCATTTTACCTTCTAGAGACGAATTGGTCTATACAACCATGAAAGAAGCTCTTGAAAACAAATTCAACTTAACACCCAGCCCCAGTGAACTTGCCAAGGATATTTTAAATAACGCTATCCTTAAGCCAATCCGTCTAAAACCTGCACCGGATCGGTCAGGAAAATTTGATTATGAATTAACTCAAGGCAGGATCCGTTATTGGGCTTGGATTATTGCTTACGGGTCAGAGAAACCTATCCCGGCTTACGTCATGGAGTGACGAATGATTGATTTGAAGGTAGTCAAAAGTTTTTCGGGCAAAAATGTTCTCGTCACGGGTGGGACAGGGCTCATCGGTCGTCAGGTCGTAAATATTTTATGCGACGGCGGTGCCCATGTGAGGATAGTCTCTTTGGATAAAATCAACATTAATGATAAAGCTGAAAATATTTATGGAGACCTTACGAATTTTGAATTTTGTAAAACTATAACAAAAAACATGGATTATGTTTTTCATCTGGCTGGCATCAAAGGGTCTATTGAAGTCACAAAGAGCAAGCCTGCAAGTTTTTTTGTTCCCCTGCTGATGTTTAATGCTAATGTCTTAGAATCCTGTCGGGTCAACAATGTGCAAAAGGTGGTCTATACAAGCTCGATTGGCGCCTATGCAAGTGCAGAGATTTTTAAAGAGACTGAAAATCTCCAAGGGCCACCTATGGATATGTTTCCTGGTTGGGCAAAAAGGATGGCGGAATTACAGATTAGAGCCTATCAGATTCAGTACGGATTGGAGAACTTTTCAATTGTAAGACCTTGCAATGTCTACGGGCCAGGGGATAATTTTGATCCTGAGAATGCCATGGTTATTCCCTCTTTGATGTGCAGAATATATCGTAAAGAAGATCCGGTGGTCATTTGGGGGGATGGCATAGCCGTCCGGGATTTTGCCTTCAGCCGAGATGTTGCCGAAGGCGTCATCCTTGCTCTTTATTATGGGACAAAGTCAAGTTTTGTTAATCTCGGAAGCGGCAAAGGGGTTTCCATAAGAGAGTTGGTTGAAGCTTTGAGGAGCTTCCTTGATTTTAACTATAAGTTTGATACATCCAAGCCTGCAGGTTTTCCAAAAAGGGTCATGGACATCTCTTTGGCAAGGCAATTAATTCATTATAATCCAACGACCTCTTTATTGGATGGTTTGAAGGAAACCTGGGATTGGTTTATTAACAATAATGATGAATATTTGAAAAGGAAAAATTACTTTAAGGAAGAATCATCAAAGGTTTAATAGAGGTTTGATCGTATGAAGATATTATTTGTGATCCATATGTTAGAATTTGCCGATCACATTGCCCTGGCATTTTTGTCTGCCATAGCCAAGGAACTGAACCATTCAACCTATTTTTGTACGTTAGATCACAATGATCTGAATGTAATGGTTGATTCAATTAAGCCGGACATCGTTGCCTATTCAGTGAATATCTTAGGATACCACGCAATTGTTGAGGCACATAAAGAGGCAAAGAAAAGACATAAATTTATTTCCATTATGGGTGGGCCGCATCCAACAGTTTCACCCTATACATTTCCTGAAAGCGGTATGGATGCTTATTGCATTGGGGAAGGCGAATATGCATTCAGGGATTTTTTGATTAAAGTCCAGCAGGGACAATCTTACGATGATGTTGAAAACCTTATGACAAAAAAGAAAACCAATCCTGTCAGGCCACTGATTAAAAACTTAGATGAGCTTCCCATTGCGGACAGGGATTTAGTTCTTTCAAACTCTTATCTTAAAGGTACGGGAAAGAAGACTTTTTATGCGACAAGGGGGTGTCCTTTTAAATGTGCCTATTGCTGCAATAGCTATTATCATGAGATTTATCAAGGGAAGGGGCCAATGGCACGCCGTTTTTCTGTAGAACGCATCATTCGTGAAATCGAACATGTCAAGAGCAGGTATAGAACAGATTTTATTAAATTCGGCGATGATTTGTTTGTTATGAAGAATGACGAGTGGCTCCAAGAATTTGCCGAAAAATATTCTCAAAGAGTAGGGGTGCCTTTTAATTGCTATTTAAGGTTTGACAGTGTGGATGATGGATTATTGAGTCTGCTTAAAAAAGCGGGGTGTTATTCAGTCCACCTTTCTGTTGATAGCACCTCCAAGCATGTCAGAGAAAAAATCCTAAAGCGTCAAATGAGAGATGTCAATATCTTAGAAAATCTGAAAAAAATTAGGCGTCATGGGATAAAGACATTGGTTAATTACATGTTGGCTGTACCCGAATCAACCTTAGAGGATGACCTTAATACCATTGAACTAAGCAGGAAGGCCGGGGTTGTTTATTCCTCTTATGGCACCACCGTTCCCATGGAGAGAACAGAGCTATTTAAGTACTGTGTTGATAGAAAACTGATTGACCCTCAAACCCATAAAGGTGATATGACTGGTTGCTTTAAAAAATCGACTTTAACATGTTTTAATGAAAAGGAAAAAAATATAAGGTACAATATTTTTCTTATCGGGGCCCTGGTGGCTCGATTGCCTCTTCCATTATATAAGTTTGGCATGGTCCTCATAAAGATGATACCACCGAATCAAATTTTTAAAAAGATCCGCAAAGTCTTTCATCGCTATAATATTATGAGGGTTATTTACAGAATTCCTGCAGGAAGCTGATTTATGGAAGTTTCTAAGACTGAACTTGAGGGCGTCCTGCTTATAAAATTAGATCGATTTCAAGATCATAGAGGTGAGTACATAGAAACATACAATAAGGCTTTATATAAAGAGAACGGAATCGATATTGATTTTATTCAGGATGACATTTCCGTTTCCAAAAGGCATGTTCTTAGAGGAATCCACGGGGATGCTCAGACATGGAAACTGGTCTCTTGTTTATATGGCAGTTTTTATCTTGTTGTTGTTAACTGTGATCAAGATTCAAAACATTTTGGCAAGTGGCAATCATTCGATCTTTCTGATCGGAATCGCCATCAGGTATTGATCCCGCCAAAATTCGGGAACGGTCATGTGGTTTTGAGCGAGAAGGCCATTTTTCATTACAAACAATCGACACATTTCGATCGGAGTCGACAATTCACATTTAAATGGAATGATCCAAAGCTGAATATCCAGTGGCCGATAACAAATCCTATTTTGTCAAAGAGGGATCAGTAAAAAGATTAAAAGTGCGGGAGAAAGTATGAAGATTTTAGAAGAGATGAAATCACCTGGATCCTCGAAACTTGATATCCTCTTTGTCAATCCAACCGCCGATTATCAACGCGATCAAGAAGAGATTGCTAAGCGCAGAATTGAAAAAGGAGTCGGCAATCAAGAATCTCCTCATATCGGCATGGGCTACCTGCTTGCTGTTGCGAAACAAGAGGGATTACAGGCTAAATATATCGATATGTCTATTTATGAATATACAATGGATCGTCTGTTAAAATATATTGATGAACACAAACCAAGGATCATTGGTTTTACCGCTTATACGATCCAGATTAATGCAGCGGCACTTATTGCCAAAGAGATCAAAAAAAACTTTCCTGAAATTTTGATTTGTGTTGGCGGTCCTCACGTCACGATTCTGGCCAAGGAGACCTTGGCTCAATTTGATGTGTTTGATTTTGTCATCTGTGGCGAAGGAGAGGAGATTCTGCCACAGATCTTTGAATGTCTACGTCAAAACCTCCCCTTAGCGACTATCCAAGGTGTGGTGACAAGAGGAAAAACAGGTTCATCTTATAAATTCCTTGAGACCTTTGGAAGTTTGCCTTTTCCTGCCTGGGACGAATTCGATTTATCAAAATATTCTGGTGTTTTTCCCCATCGGACAAAACTGGAATTGCCGATGACGACTAGCCGAGGCTGTCCATTTTCGTGTATTTTTTGTGTACGGCCCTTTGGTCAAAAAAGGAGACTGAGACCGGTCTCTTCTGTCATCAATGAAATCAAACGAAATATTAAGGATTTTGGGTGTGAATCTATCGCTTTCATAGACGAGACCTTCATTTTTGATTTAGACTGGAGCAGAAAGCTCTTTGCCACCATGATCCATGAAGGGTTGAATAAAAAGATTAGGTGGTCTTGCGAAACTCGTGTGGATACTGTTTCTCCCGATCTTTTTAAACTTATGAAGTCAGCGGGGTGTTATTATGTTTATTTTGGTTTTGAAAGCGGAGATGATACAATTTTGAAAACCATAAAGAAATATATCAAGGTCTCTGTCGTCAAGCAGGCTATTCAGTGGGCTAAAGACGCAGGTCTTATCTGTGCGGGAAGTTTTATTATAGGTTTACCAGGAGAGACCAGGGAGAGTATTCAGAGATCCATAGACCTTGCCAAAGAGCTCAATATCTATTCTACGACTTTTCCTATTGCTGTGCCTTTTCCCGGCACAGTTTTACGAGAAATGGCATTAAAGCATGAATATGGTTTAAAGATTTTTAGTGAGAGTTGGGACGACTATGGGAAACAATATCCCGGGGTGATGGATAGTGAAACACTCAGCATTAAGGAGCTGAGGGAGCTTCAGCAATTCGCTTATCGCTGTCTTCCTAAAAAGCCTTTGCCCGCGTTAGATGAGATATGAAAAAGTTAAAATGAGTTCCTTGTGGAAAAATAAAAAAATCTTAGTTGCAGGTGGGACAGGTTTTGTGGGTGTGAATCTGGTTAGGAGACTCTTGTCTTTAGGGGTTCACTTAAGAGCAACTCTTCATAGAAAAGAGCCTGTGATTACAGATGAAAGAATCGAGTATGTGAATTGCGATTTGTTAAAAATGGAGGATTGTCACAGAGCTGTCAAAGACATTGATTATGTTTTTATGTGCGCGGCAAATACCTCTGGTGCGGCTGTTATGGCGAAAACCCCGCTTGTGCATGTCACACCCAATATTATCATGAATTCGCAGATGCTTGAAGCATCTTATTTTGCGAAGATTAAAAAGTTTATATGGCTGAGCAGCAGTGCCGCTTACCCACCTTCAGGGGATAGACCTGTTAAGGAAGACGTGATGTTCAATGGCGATCCCTATGATACGTATTTTGGTGTTGGATGGATGAAAAGGTTTACTGAGATATTATGCCGACTTTATTCAGAGAAGTTAAGAGATCCCATGACGACAGTAGTTTTGAGACCATCGAATATTTATGGTCCTTACGATGACTATGATTTTGCAACTTCGCATATGATGGCAGCTACTATCAGAAAGATCGTTGAGAGACATTCTCCTATTAAGGTCTGGGGAACAGGAAATGATATCAGAGATTTGATTTATATAGACGATTTTATTGACGCCTTGATTCTAGCTGCAGAAAAGATCAACACATTTGACGCTATAAATATTGGGCTGGGAAAGGCTTATAGCATCAAGCAAATTCTACACATGACATGTGAAGTCGATGGATATACGGGTCCTCAGATTGTTTATGATACAAGTAAACCTTCTATGATTCCCGTCAGACTTATAGATACATCAAAGGCTCGAAAGTTGTTAGGTTTTAAACCAAGGGTTGATTTAAGAGAAGGAATCGCCAAGACCATAGAGTGGTACAAAAAGCGATTTATTGGCGACCTTAAAAAAGTCAAATCTTTGGGTACTGCCAAAAGTTTTATGATAGAATATGAAAAATAAATATGAGAGATCAACAAAGTAACAAAGATGAAATTATCTTTGGAGTAAGGTCATAATTGTTCTTTGAAAAGAGGACTTTGATAGTTGTAGGGCTTGATACTGGAGCAAGAAAAAGGAAGGTTGATTATCCCTGGCGTACTACTCGAAAATCGAGTGAGGTCTAATCAAAAGGGTTGGGTTTTAGCAGAATATTCAAGAATCCCATTGTGGATACTGACGTTCTGTGGATAACCCTTTGGGTTACCCACATCACTTGGATAGCTCTTCGAGCTCTCCACAGTCTCCACAATACTGCTGCTACTGTCTTTTGATCAA
>JAUVVS010000091.1 GCA_030604545.1 Deltaproteobacteria bacterium
GATCCCCTTGGACCTGATAACAGACTGATCTTTGCGCCTGGCTATTTGAGCGGTACGCCTCTCATAAATACCAGCCGATTATCCATCGGGGCTAAAAGCCCCCTTACTGGAGGTATAAAAGAGAGCAATGTAGGTGGAACCGTTGCAGCTGATCTTGCGCATCTGGGCATAACGGCCGTGATCGTTGAGGGTCAGGCTCCTGAAGGTGCGTATTATATTTTAAAAATAGATTTCAACGGAGACGCTGAACTGATTGATGCAGAAGGGTATAAGGGACTGCGGACATATGATTTGGTAAAAAAATTAAAGACCATTTATGGCGCTAAGAACAGCATTACCTGTATTGGACCGGCCGGTGAATTTCAGCTGGCTGCCGCCTCCATCCAGACGACGGATGCCGACGGCCGACCTTGCAGGGCAGCCGGGCGCGGAGGCCTGGGTGCGGTGATGGGATCCAAAGGCTTAAAGGCGGTAATAGTGGCTCAAGGGGCGAAAAAAAATGATGCCCTGGCTGATCCCGCTGCGTTCAAGGAGGCTGCCAAAGCCTATGCAAAAGCGGTTAAGGCAGATGAATTCAGTGGAGAACTGCTTCCCAAGTACGGAACCGCTATACTGGTTGAACCAATCAACGCTGCTGGTGCATTCCCAACCTGCAATGCCCGCATGGGGCAGTTTGAGCATGTTTCAAAAATCAGTGGTGAAACCATGGCAGATATAATCAAACAGCGAGGCGGCAAAACCACCCATAGAGGCTGTGCGGGATGCATCATTAATTGCTCCAACGAATATGTGGATAAAGATGGGAAATATGTCACCGCTTCTTTGGAATATGAAACCATCTGGTCTATGGGTGGGATGATCGGCAACGACGATCTAGATGTAATTGCCAAACTCGATTTTCTCTGTGACGATATCGGCCTGGATACCATTAGCACAGGAGTAGCCATAGCGGTGGCTATGGATGCAGGATACAAAGAATTTGGTGACGGACAGGCAGCGATTCGGATGGTGGAGGAAGTTGCCCAAGGCACAGAATTCGGCAAGCTACTTGGCAACGGCCCCGCGGCGGTGGGTAAACACTTCAACCATGGGCGGGTACCGGTTATCAAGGGACAGAGTATCGCAGCCTATGACCCAAGGGCTATTCAAGGCATGGCCGTTACGTATGCCACCAGTCCCATGGGAGGGGATCATACGGCTGGCTGGGTTGTGGACCAAAATTTAGAGGATTTTGGTGGAACTCTTGATCGGTTTTCAGCCGAAGGACAGGTGGAAGCATCCAGAGATACTCAGATTCATATGGCGGCTGTGGATTCAGTAGGGATTTGTGACTTTGCGCAAAGTGGTTTTGGGGCGCCGGATGGGCTCGCAAATGTCTGCCAGATGGTCGCCGCAAAGCTAGGCAAGCCTTTTGGAGAGGATGACTGGACGGCTCTGGGTACCCTTGTTTTGAAGGCGGAAAGAGAATTTAACAGGAATGCCGGTTTCACAAGCAAGGATGACAGACTGCCAAAGATGTTCTATGAGGAACCGTTACCGCCTCATAACAAAGTTGTTGTTATCAAAGACGAAGAAATGGACAAGACCTTTGATTTTTAAAAGATATCGGCAATGAAAGTTAAGGTGAGATTATTCGGAACGTTGGGAAAGCAATTTCCTAACCACGACCCTATAAAAGAGCTTGAAGTAGAGATTCCGGAAAACTCAAATGTAATCAATCTTCTTGAGCAGTTGAATATTTCACGAGCCAAAGTGGGTATCATCTCCGTTGATAACCGTCTAGTAAAGGCTGATAAAATTTTAAAGGAGGGAGCTTTCGTCCGCGTATTTCATCCTATTTTTGGAGGATAGGAACTCCTTATATAAAATATCCTTGCAGCATGTCGTAGTGATATTTATCAGCAGTGTCTTTTATCAAACAAGGTCATTTAAAGGACAAGTTTAAGTAAATTAAATAGATTCTCAAAACTATGTCTCAATTTCAGAGTATCAGTTCGAGTTAAGGTTTTGAGGTATCATCTTTGGGAAAATTAGAGATAAAGTAATTGTAAAAAAACTGACATCGTATTTTGAAGATGCTATGGACTTAAAATACTTAAAATAAATAAAATAGATAAACTTCTTAAGTACGAACATGTCCTTAAACTAAAACGCACTGCTTACATCACAACAGATCTTCGTTGTTGAAAAACTGGTGCAGGTTTGTGAAATGAGTGCAGGGCCTGAAGAGTATCTCGTGTCTTAAAGGAATTAGCTCTTGACGTCTTCCGTCAAGACATCGCACTGCGGATCCATTAATCCAGATATGGTCCCAGGCATATCAAAGCCCCTAACTCACAGGGGCTGAAGTTGAGCCGAATATGTTATGCATTAACCTTCATAATGGAGAGGAAAGAAATCAAAAATGAAAAAAAGTAAGGAGGTTTATGCAGTGGAAGAGATAAGAGGAGAATGCTCGGCTCATCAAGTAGGAAACAAGATAGTTATTGAATCTGATGGAACAACTGAAAAACTTAATCTTGAAGAAACAGATGCCGTATGCATGAGGGTTATTGATAGCATGTGGAATCGCATGACATGGCAGGGAGCTGAGGACGACTACCTAAGATTCCTTGCGGGTGTGGTGGGCGAATGCAGGATAGCTTGCCCTCACCCTGGCAAACCTTATACTTCATGTGGGACCACAATTTTCAGAGTCACAAGAGAGGGGTTTAGAACTTTCACTCCAAACCCAGACGAAATACTTGAGTGCCCGTCATGGGGGCCTCCTACCTGTGAGGGCAAAGTTGTTTTTAGATTGGAACCTGTACCAAACGAAGAACCATTTGGCGATGACTATTATAAAACCCTTGCAGATTTGGGACATCCAATGATTCCTGAATATTACTTAAAAAATTATGCATCTGAAGAGACACAGCAAGAAAGGGCGAAACTCATACAAGAGTAGATAAAACTGGGACGGCCAAAATTCTGGGAAAAATGGAGAGAGGTTCAAAAAATATTCAGCAGTAATCCTGATCTAACTCGGCCCACATTTTAGTGCTACGTAGAAATCCCGGCCCTCCAGGTCACGCCAGAGGAATTAGGCTTTGCCTAAAAAATATTTCTGAAATTGTGGTAGCAAAGCAATGAATCGCGCGAAAAGCTGGGTCCTATAAGCCCGGGTAGTCCAATTCAAGCGATTTCTTTATTCTCTTGAGGTAAAAAAACCAGCATTACATTTGTGAATTTGAACCATAGGCCCGCTAAACAATATAATCTGAATTTTGCTACAAGTGATGACAAATGGGCGGATGATTTCCAACCAATTAACAACTTTTTGATTAATCCTACTTCGTCACATTCTATTTTCGGATAAAAGCTCATGGAATAGTTGCTTTCGATAGGTGGATTCAATTGCACTAAGACGACGTTGGTGCCGGATATACATTTGGCGAAAAATATTTTTTCCCGTAACATTTCGCCATGTAAGATATAAAGAAAAAGCAAGGGGGAGTTATGAGAAAAGAAAAAAATACATCACCATTTCTGCGAATTGAAAAACTGTTAGACAGGTACTTTGAATCAAAACCATCACTTTGCATCGAAAGAGTCGTCGCTTATACAAATATATTTAAAGAATCTGAGGGAGAATCATTTATAATAAGAAGAGCAAAAGCTTTTAAGAGGTGTTGTCAAACTAAAAGTATAAATATTAATTCTGAAGAATTAATTGTTGGGGGTGCTGCCTCTAAACCAAGGGCTGCAATTTTTTGTCCCGAACATGCTTCTTCCTGGTTAAGAGAAGAAATAGACGAACTTTCAACTAGACATCAAGATCCATATGACGTAGACGAGGAGCAAAAAGAAATATTAAAAGATAATATTTTCCCTTATTGGGAGGGCAAGACAATTAGTGATCACTGGATAAAGCAAATACCACCAGAAGTGAAAGAAATAGCTGTGAAAACAGGGATAATTGATGTGGAGATCAAAACACAGAGCGCACCAGGGGAAATTGCACCCGGTTTTGAAATGATAATTAACAAAGGATTTAATCATATTATAAGTGAGGCAGAGAAAAAGCTTGATTCATTAGATCATGTGAATCCTGAAGATTATGAAAAAATTAACTTTTATAAAGCAGTAATTATTTCGGCAGAGGGAATAATTGAACTTGCAAAGCGATATGCAGAATTGGCAAAAAAACTTATGAAAGAAGAAGGGGACCTCGAAAGAAAGGCAGAACTTAAAAAAATTTCTGAAATGTGTGAGTGGGTACCAGCAAACCCAGCACGAACGTTTTGGGAAGCTTTACAGCTGCTTTGGTTTGTACAAATAGGATGTTATATTGAGGGAAACGGTCCTTCCTATTCACCCGGCAGAGTTGACCAATATCTTTACCCATTCTATAAGAAAGACATAGAAGAAGGAAAGATTACCGAAGAAGAAGCATTAGAGTTAATTGAGTGTTTATACGTCAAATTTGCCGAAAACACATGGTTCTTAAGTAAGAATGCTGCGATGTATTTTGCAGGTTATCAACCTTATCAAAATATAACTATAGGTGGAGTTAAACCCGACGGTAGTGATGCTACAAATGAATTGTCTTACATGTTTATAAAAGCAAAGATGGATGTTCGACTTCATTCGCCTTCATTGGCTGTAAGAGTTTATAAACAAAGCCCTGAAGAGTTTTTAATAGCAGTTGCCAAATTGTCAAAGCTGGGAACAGGATTTCCGGCGATACACAATGATGAGGTTGCAATAAAAATGATGCTTCTGACAGGGACAAGCATTGAAGATGCACGGAATTATCAGCTGGTCGGCTGCGTTGAACCCTACATTCCAGGTAAGATGTCAAAATGGACAGATGGAGGACACTATAATTTTGCTTCAGCTATGGAGTTTGCCCTCACCAATGGTGTGAGCATTATAAATGAAAACAAACAGTTGGGGCCAAAAACTGGTGACCCCAAAGAGATGACCTTCATTGAATTGAAGGAGGCAGTAAAGAAACATTTAGCATATTTTATTCGCAACATAGCAACTGCCTGCCATGTTGCCGAGAGATTACATGCTAAACTTACCCCTTATCCATATATGTCATCATTGATAGATGGATGCTTAGAAAAAGGTATGGATATTACAACTGGAGGGGCACATTATACGATAGGTCCCGCATTCATAGGAACTGGGATAGCAGATTTAGCAAATTCCTTGGCAACGCTTAAGAAATTTGTCTATGAAAATAAATCAGTAAGTATGGAGAAGATGCTTGATGCAATAGAACATAATTTCAAAAACCGCGATAATCTTAGATTGAAATTATTTAATAAAAGCCCAGCATTTGGTAATGATGACGATTATGTTGATGGATTCGCTCGTGAAATGACAGATTTCGCATTTAATGAGATATCGAGGTATAAATCCTATCGGGGGCAAAACTTTATTTCAGGATTATATCCCGTTGCGTCTCATGTTCCACACGGATTGGTTGTTTCAGCGCTTCCCTATGGAAGATTAGCTGGAACCCCATTGGCGGATGGATGTTCTCCAAAGGGAGGAACAGATAAAAATGGTCCAACCGCAGTATTGAAATCAGTTTCAAAGATTAATCATGATGCTCATGTTGCCGGGACCCTACTAAATATGAGATTAGATCCTGGAACGATAAAGGATGAGGATGGTGAAAAAAGAATTGCAGCATTAATAAGATCATTTATAGACTTAAATATTTTTCACATTCAGTTCAACGCAGTAACAAGTGATGTATTGAAGGAAGCTCAAAATAGTCCTGAAGAATATAAATCGTTAATCGTAAGGGTTGCTGGATATAGTGCATATTTTGTAGAGTTATGTCGTGAAATGCAAGACGATATCATACAAAGGACGGTCCATGCATTATGACCTCTGTTTTATTACTTGATGCATGCTTGTCTGGCCCAGCTGCGCGGCGCCTGACAAGCGTTTTTTTTATGCGAAGTTAAGATACGTATTAACTTACAAACGATCATCACAAATAAGAAGGTAGCAGACTTTGAATAACATATCGAATGAAAAAGGCTTAATTTCAGATATACAAAAATTTTCAACTCACGATGGCCCCGGAATTCGGACATTAGTTTTTATGAAAGGGTGCCCTATAAGATGTTTATGGTGTAGTAATCCGGAAACTCAGAATCATCATGAAGAGATAGTATTTTTTCAGAAAAATTGTATAGGTTGTGGTGAATGTGCTGAGATATGTCCTTTGGGAGCAATTGAAACTGAAACTTTTAAGATTGATTGGGATATCTGCGACAATTGTGGGAAGTGTGCTGAAATATGCCCCGTTAACTCTAAAAAACTTATAGGAAAATGGTATACAGTATCCGAATTGATTAAAGAAGTAGAGGCCGATAGAATTTTTTACAGAAATTCAGATGGTGGAGTAACTGTCAGCGGGGGAGAACCAGCGCTACAATATAAATTTGTTTCGAGTTTCCTCAAGAAGTGTCAGGGACTCAATCTTAACACTGCAATTGAAACCTGTGGTTATGCAAAATGGGAACATTTAGAAGCAATTGTAAAATATTCAGATCTAGTGTTTTTTGATATTAAACACATGGATTCTGAAATCCATAAGAATTTGACAGGAAAAAGCAATAAATTGATTTTAAAAAATGCAAAAACTGTGAGTTCAATAGCACCTGTAATTATACGTTTTCCAATAATTCCGGGATATAATGATACAAAGAAAAATTTAGAAGCTACAGTCAGTTTCGTTAAAACATTGAAAAAAGTTGAAAAAATAGAACTACTTCCATATCATTCATTAGGAGAATATAAGTATAAATCATTGGGTAAACGGTACAGGCTACGGAACATTTCTTTAGAGGAAGGGAAAGACATTTTCAAGCATAAGAAATTAATTAGCAGTTATGGGTGCAAAGTAGAGATAATACATAGTTGGTACACGCAAAAATGAACGATGAGCTTTTTCTGATCTTATCAAAAATCTCAGAAAAACTTGTCCTTCACAAAAAATAGATCCGCTGTGTTATGGTGAGGCTCGACGAAGTTGAGTTGATACTTGATTAAAAAAGGGTGGTCAGATATCTTCTGGATTATCACCAAATACTACAAAAAAGAGGTAATCATGACCAACCAAGATAAACTGGTAATGGGATTATCCCTGAATTCGTTATCGCAGTAGCTGCCTGCCCTGCCTCTTGTAGGCTGGCAAAAGAATCGAGGCTTGTCTTCAACAGCTAAAGGTTTCGGACTTATTTTGAGAACGATCTCGGTGATAATACCGAGGGCGCCTTCAGGCCCGATTAGAAGGCGGGTCAAAGCGTAACCTGAGGTAAATCTAAAGGGGTCAGATCTTCTGTTGACTTTATATTGATATATTAGCATATCAAATCATGTCCAGACCACTTAGGATAGAGTACCCTGATGCATGGTATCATGTTATGA
>JAUVVS010000035.1 GCA_030604545.1 Deltaproteobacteria bacterium
TATCTCTATCCCATTCAAAGTAATCTTACACTTGATACCGCTAACGGTCTTGCGGCAGCCAGTGGTAACACATGGACATTAAACGGAAAGACTATAACATTACCCGCTGATCCTTCTAGTTCAGTTGATGTCTATGGGATCAAAGACAACGCAACGCTTTTCAGGTATTCCAAAAATTACCTGAACTGGATATATTTTGCTGAAGATGGCGCGGGTAGTCCTCTATATGCCGGAAACGGTTCCGATCTGCCTGCCAAAAGCCGTTTTTATTATTCAAAAAAGGCCATATTTAGCGTGGCAAGACTCACGGCAAATAGAGCAGAGTTTGGTATTTACAACTTTACTTCAACCACGAGCGGTGCATCCAGGGTTCAGCCCCTTGGGCTTGTAGTTGACACAATTGCAGCCAATCCCGCGAACAACACTCTGGATTCAAGTTTTGTTAACAATATCAATAATATGGGAACGGTTACCTATTCGCCCTTGGCCGAGGGGCTTGCAAAAGTTGGCGGATATTATGCGTCCAGCTCTTCGGGTATAAACCCTGCATATTGCCAGAAACTTTTTTCAATTGTTATTACGCCGGGGCTATCCTCTGAAGACCAGGCAATAGGATCAAGTTCTTCACCTACAAGTTTAGCGGACTACGACAATGATGGCGGGGGAACCGAGCCGGCCACCGTAACCGTTTATGGAACAACAACATATACAGTCCCTTTAAATCAGAACGGCTCCACATATCTTGACGACGTTGCTTATTATCTATATACATACGACGTTCCGGAATATGTGGTAGGATTTCAAAGAATCTCGACTTATACAATAGGGTTTATGGGTGATGATGCCACCAATGCATTTTTAATGAACACTTCCAACGTCGGTAATGGAATTTCCGACCCTAACGACGACAACTACGG
The DNA here is from genome assembly GCA_030604545.1 of Deltaproteobacteria bacterium. Taxonomy (GTDB): domain Bacteria; phylum Desulfobacterota; class Desulfobacteria; order Desulfobacterales; family JAUVVS01; genus JAUVVS01. The sequence goes on from JAUVVS010000035.1 coordinate 918, forward strand.
GAATTTTCACTTTGTGGCTGAAGATCCCGACAGCCTGTCCGAAAAACTGATGCTGGCTATCAGTAACATTATTTCAAAAACCTCAACCTTTACTGCGCCGGTTGTTCCTGTAACAAGAACCACAAGCGGCAATAGTATTTATATGGCATTTTTTAAACCACTGGCAAGTAATTTCTGGGAAGGAAATGTTACAAAATTTGGGATCGGAACAGATGCAAACGGAGAAATTGAAATTACCGACAAGTTCGGTAATCCGGCCACCTGGCCTAATGGTGCTATCAAGGATGATGCTCAACCCTTCTGGACGACACAAGACTGGGCAGATCCCGCAAATACTAATTATATGGATAATCAGACCGGGAATGTTTATTCAAGGACTATTTATGCCCGTGATACTAATAATTTATTTGAAACAGGCAATGCAGCTATAACAGCTGGTGATCTTGGAACTCCAACAGCAAGCGGTAAAACCCGCGATGAAATTATCAATTATATTCGGGGCGCCGATGTATTTGATGAGGATGGTGATTTCAATACAACGGAAAACAGATCGGTTATTACAGGAGACATCCTTCACAGCGAACCGGCGGTAGTTCAATATGACAATGCATCACTTGATGGTAGCATGATATATTATGGATCAAACGATGGTATGCTTCATGCTGTCAAGGATGTTGACGGTAGGGAAAAATGGGGATTTATACCTTCCAATCTGTTGATCCGCTTAAAAGATATAATAGAAGGCGCCGGCCACCAGTATTTTGTCGATTCCAGCCCCAAGGTCTTTATAAAAGATGATGATGGAGACGGAGTAGTAGAAACAGGTGAAAAAGCAATTCTTATAGGTGGTGAAAGAATGGGTGGTTCATATTACTTTGTGCTTGATATTACAGATCCGAACACACCGGTATATCTATGGGATATGTGCCGCTCAGGGTGCGACATCAATGTACTTGAGCTTGGTGATACCTATTCTGAACCTAAGTTCGGAAGTGTGCAAAATGGCGCTACCGTAGAAGATGCTCTTTTCATAGGCGGCGGGTATAGCTCGGACAACACTAAAGGAAGAGCTGTTATTGTTGTCGGAGATTTTGATGGTGGTTCCCCCGCTATTATTAAAGAATGGAACAACTCAACTACTACAGGCATGGATTACTCCATACCGAGTACAGTTAAAGTGATTGATGAGGATAACAACGGTATTATAGATAAAATATATGTGGGAGACCTTGGCGGCCAGATGTGGAGGTTTGGTAAATTTACCGATGATAATGGTGATCCGCTACCTTTCCCCAATTGTAATAAAGATATTCAGACCTGGACAGGTGAAAGGCTATTCAATGCAACAAATGTTAGAAAAATATACTATCCTCCTTCAGTTACCCTGGAAAATGGGTTTGATATGGTATTTTTTGGGACAGGGGATCGGGATGACGCCTGTAATGATACCACCAACGATAGAATTTACGCGGTAAAGGACGTTCACGCTTCATGGCCTGCCAGTATAACACTACCGTTAACTGAAGCCGATCTTGTTGATATAACTGATCCGACCGATCCGCTTTATCGATTGCCGGTATTGCCGATCGATAACGGTTTTTACCTCCGCTTGAACCAAGGAGAAAAGGTTCTGTCAGAAGGTATAGTTTTTTACAAGGTGCTGTATATGACTACATTTACACCCGATGCATCTGATCCCTGTATGCCGGGGGGCGTCGGGAAACTTTATGCACTGAGTTACCTGACAGGCGAAGCGGTTATCGATTTTACCGGTGATGATGTAGAGGATCGAAGCGTGATACTCGGAGGTGGAATTCCTTCTAAGCCGGTTATGGTAATACCGCCTGGTGACACACCGGCAACGATAATAATATCGGTGGGAAGCACACTCCCCGATGCTGATTCTGAGGAAGACGATGCAGGACCCCTGACAGTACCTCCGAGTACGCCGAATTTAAACTTCTTTTATTTATGGTGGAAAATATTGACCGATTGAGCCCGTATACCAGTTAAGCCGATAGAGTCCAAAGAATTTCAACGAACCACCTGGTTTAATCCCGCAGTTGCGGGATTAAACCATCTATTTTTGCCTTCAGACAGGGCATTTTAGGCATTTTATATGTCCAATGACATAAAAAATCCATTTTCAGTCAAAAACGTCTGCCGAACCCTTCTAAAAAGCGGCCTTATTTCCCATGGACAGGAGAAAGAGATCCTTGAAAAAAAGGAGAGCTTTACAAAGAGACTGGAGAAGCTTCGTGCTCTGAAACATGCCAGCGCAACCTATGGCGCAAGGATTATCAATCCCATAACGATAATCGATGTTATAGCTTCCCTGAACCTGGACAGGGCGGATGATACCACTAAAATATTGGATGAAGAAAGTATTTTCCAGGCCCTCGCAAAAGAGTGGGATATACCATACAAGAAGATCGATCCGTTGAAGCTGGATCTCAATCTTGTAACCACCACCATCCCCCGCTCCTTTGCCATGAAGCACCTTATCCTTCCCATTGCCATTAAAGACGGGCTTCTGACCGTGGCAACATCCAATCCCTTTAATACTGAAGCCATGGAAGACGTTGGCAGGGCCAGCAATCTCAAAGTAAGGGCAGTAGTCAGTTCCAAATCCGATATCATCAAGCTAATCGATGAATTCTTCGGCTTTAAACGCTCCATTGCCGCTGCAGAACACATGTTCGGTGCGCCTTCCGTAGATTTGGGCAACCTGGAACAGTTCGTTCGGTTAAAGTCGCCGGATGAACTTCCTTCCAATGACCTGCATGTGGTGAATGCGGTGAACCACCTGCTAAATTACGCATTTGACCAGAGGGCGAGCGATATCCATATTGAACCCAAGAGAGATGAAAGTCTGGTAAGGATGCGGATTGATGGTGTCCTGCATACGGTATATAGGCTTCCAAAAAATGTTCACTCTGCCATTGTGAGCAGGATAAAGACCCTTTCTCGATTAGATATGGCTGAAAAGAGAAGGCCCCAAGACGGACGGGTCAAAGCCGATAAAGGAGGCGTGGAGGTGGAGATGCGGATTTCCACAATCCCGGTTGCCTTTGGAGAAAAAATAGTCATGAGGATTATGGATCCTGATATACTTTTACAGGATCTGGAAAAACTTGGTTTTACATCCACCGATTTAATCCGTTATAACCAAATAATTAACATGCCGCATGGAATAATTCTGGTCTGCGGTCCAACCGGCAGCGGAAAATCGACCACACTCTATTCGACCCTCCGGAGTCTCTCCACACCTGAAATCAATATCACGACGATTGAAGATCCCATCGAGATGGTGAACGAAGATTTCAACCAGATCGCAGTTCAACGAGCGATAGGGATCACATTTGGAACAATCTTGAGAAATATTTTGAGACAGGATCCGGACATAATCATGATTGGCGAGATGAGAGATCTTGAAACGGCTGAAAACGCCGTTCAGGCAGCACTGACCGGACATCTGGTTTTTTCTACACTCCACACAAATGACACCCTTTCCTCAATTACACGGCTTTTAGACCTTGGTGTGCCTCATTTTTTAATTCAGGCCACACTGGTCGGAATTTTGGCCCAACGTCTGGTAAGGAAGATTTGCAGCTACTGCAAAGAATCATTTGAGATGGAAGCATCAGAATTGAAAGCAGTGGGTCTCGATGTGGGCAAGAAGGGCACAATAAAATTGTATCGAGGAAGAGGGTGCCAAAGATGTCGTGGCACCGGTTATCACGGCAGGTCCGGTATCTTCGAAGTAGTCTCTTATACGGAACCCATAAAGAAGATGACAACATCCATAACCGATATGGAAGCCATAAGGGCCCAGGCTAAAAAAGAGGGTTTGATCGATCTCCGGGAAAACGCCGTCAGAAAACTGCTACATGGAGTGACCACCTACCAGGAGGTTTTAAGGGTGACGTGGGGGCAGCCTTAAGGCTTTGTTTAACGATTAACTTTTTCGACTTATCTGGGAGTTCGAATTCGTACACCTGGATAGATGCTTTTATTAGATTTGGTTATAAGGACTGTTGAAGTTGTTTTTTCGGTATGAAGAACAATAAGAGTGCCCAAATCAACATCGGTAAAGGGAACTTCTTTTTTAGTCGCTGAATCGCTTAGTTCTGTTTCCTGGTAATATATACTATAAAACTGTCCGGATTTTACGCCGTCTTTATCCCCCTTATCGATAAAAGCAATGGTAGTGTCCCCAATAATACTTCTATGCTCCTCAGTTGCAATGATTTTTCCTTCAAGTCCTTCCTTACTTTCGGTTAATGTAATTTTTTTTGAACGTTTACTATATGGTATCAAGTAATCATTTACATGAATGGAACGGAAGGATTGAGCAACTTTGGCTAATGCAAAACCCGGTTCTCTTTTTGTAATTTCAACGATACCCGTTAGATAGTACTGTTTTCCTACAGAGGCGTTTAATTTCTTGTCCTCTGTCGGCATTAAGGTCCTATAAGCCGTATATCGATTACCCAGGTCAAGAGGATCTGCTTTGTCAATTTGTTTGATGTAAACAAAATCTCCTTTACTTATCAACCATTTATCATCTTTCACCTTAAAAATGGATCCACTTGGGATGACAGGTTTTTTCCTGATAAATCCAATATTGTCAATGGAAGGATAGTAATAATATGCTTCTTCTTTTATTTCCACTGAAGCTTTTACCGGCAAAGCTTCTTCTTCAATAGCTTTTGGTTTTTGGATTATACGTTCTATTCCATCTCGATGATAAAGACGTATTCTCTCGCCCGGATAAATCCGGTGAGGATTGGGGATCTGTTTATTTTCTTTCCATAATTCAGGCCACTGCCAGGGGGAATCAAAAAATTGTTCAGAAATATCCCAGAGGGTATCACCCTTTTTAATGGTATAGTAAAATCCTGCCTCATGCTTGACAATTTTTTCCTTTTCATCAGCCATAGGGCTTGAAGGAAATATAAAAGTAATTACAGTGAATAAGAAAAAGGATATGATTGCTTGGAGTATCTTTTTGTAATTCATATAATGCTCCGGCTTTTTCCGATATTGTTAAGCTAACATTTATTCTGTTTTTTATTTTATGGTTTTATAACCCGTTTATTTAGGATTTGTCAAGCATTTCAACTGTAATTATAATCATGGGCAAATAAAAAGCCCTCGTGCTGATATTGCATGAGGGCTTTCTTTTGAATTGTATATTAAGGGCTTTTTACATCATTCCGCCCATTCCACCCATTCCGCCGCCTCCCATTCCCGGACCTCCTCCCGGCATGGGCTCTGGTTTATCTTCAGGTTTTTCAGCGACCATGGCTTCTGTTGTGAGCATTAATGAAGCAACACTTCCTGCATTTTGCAGCGCAAAACGAACCACCTTGGTAGGATCGATAACGCCTGCTTTAATCAAGTCTTCAAATGTATTGGTCTCTGCATTGTAACCATATGCTCCTTCGTTATTCTTTATCTTATCGATTACAACAGAGCCTTCAGCGCCGGCGTTGTTGGCAATTTGGCGGAGAGGTTCTTCAATGGCACGCATGACAACCTTAACACCAAGCTTCTGATCGGCTTTGATTTTAATCTTTTCCAGTGCATCAAGACAGCGAACCAGCGCAACACCGCCGCCGGCCACGATTCCTTCTTCAACAGCAGCCCTTGTAGCGTTCAACGCATCTTCTACACGGGCTTTCTTTTCTTTCATTTCGGTCTCAGTGGCTGCACCCACGTTAATGACAGCGACTCCGCCAATCAGCTTGGCCAGGCGTTCCTGAAGTTTTTCGCGGTCGTAATCTGATGTCGTCTCATCAATCTGAGCGCGGATCTGTTTTACACGTCCTTCCAGTGTGCTGCGTGAACCAGCCCCATCGATTATAGTGGTATTGTCTTTGTCGATGTTCATCCGTTTGGCTTTGCCAAGGTCTGATACGGTAAGATTCTCCAGTTTGATTCCAAGATCCTCGGAAACAACCTGACCGCCTGTTAAGATTGCGATATCTTCAAGCATGGATTTTCTCCTATCACCAAAGCCCGGGGCCTTGACTGCAGCTACCTGTAGCGTACCTCTTAGCTTATTCACCACCAAAGTAGCAAGCGCTTCACCTTCCACATCCTCGGCAATGATCATAAGAGGTTTGCCCATTTTGGCAACTTGTTCAAGCACGGGAAGGAGATCCTTCATGTTGCTGATCTTTTTTTCGTGGATGAGTATATAAGGATCTTCTAATGAAGCAACCATCTTTTCGGCATCAGTCACAAAATAAGGAGAAAGGTATCCGCGATCAAATTGCATACCTTCCACCACTTCGAGGCTGGTTTCCATGCTCTTAGCTTCTTCGACGGTAATTACTCCTTCTTTTCCAACCTTGTTCATTGCCTCGGCAATGATGTTGCCAATGGTTTCATCATTGTTTGCAGAGATAGTGCCGATCTGAGCAATTTCACGCTGATCCTTGGTAGGCTTGCTGATCCTATGAAGTTCTCTGACAGCCACATCAACTGCTTTTTCAATACCACGTTTGATAGCCATGGGATTATTACCGGCTGCCACAAGCTTTGTCCCCTCTTCATAAATGCTCCTTGCAAGTATAGTAGCCGTAGTTGTACCGTCACCCGCCATATCACTTGTTTTACTGGCAACCTCTTTTACCATTTGGGCTCCCATGTTTTCAAACTTATCTTCCAGCTCGATTTCTTTGGCTACGGTTACACCATCTTTGGTAACCGTGGGAGATCCCCAGGATTTATCAAGAATAACGTTTCTTCCTTTAGGTCCAAGAGTAACAACAACCGCATCAGAAAGCGTTCTAATCCCGTTCAGCAAAGCTTCACGGGCTTTCAAATCATATTTTATTATTTTACTAGCCATTTGATCATCCTCCGTTATTTTAACATTTGTTATTCGATTACACAAAGAACGTCGTCTTCGCGCATGATTAGATATTCCGTGCCTTCAATTTTTACATCCGAGCCAGAATACTTTCCGAAAAGAATCCGATCCCCTTTTTTAATTTCAAGAGGAATCCTCTTGCCGTCATCGCCCATCTTGCCGTTACCAACGGAAACAACTTTTCCCTCTCCTGGTTTCTCTTTGGCTGTGTCCGGGATAATGATCCCACCTTTGGTTTTTTCTTCTTCTTCAACACGTTTTACTAAAATTCGATCTTGTAGTGGTCTAAGTTTCATTGTTCACATTCTCCTTTTCCTTTTAGATATATATTAAGTAATAAGTACCTATTCATCACAAAAAATTGCATTTTCGGCAACAACCCGTAAATATATGGTTTATAAGTCAAAAAATCATATTTTGAAGAATTATAATCACACATTTTTATTTGTAAAGAGTTGTTCTGAAAATTTTTTCAACTTTTTTGTAAACCTATCAGAGAAGATACAGTTCATGTGATCCGCCCTACTCATAATTGAGACCTTTGAAAAATGCTCAATTCTAATCATGAAATATTGACGAGAAGACAGAGTTTGCCTATTTATGGAGTTTAATTGGCTGATTTTGCCGATTTACCAGGATTTGGGGTTGATGTGTCCCCATTCTTTTTAGAGGAAGATGATATTCCTTTATTTTCACTTTTTGGGGATGTGGATGAGTTTTTGGATTTGTTTGCATAGTCTGTTACATACCAGCCTGTTCCTTTCAAATGGAAACTACTATGAGAAATAAGTTTTTGAAGTTTCCCAGAACATTTCCCACATTTCGCTAAAGGTCTATCAGAAAACTTTTGCATCACCTCTTTAATCTCACCGCATTTTGTGCATTCATATTCATAAATAGGCATCTTAGTAAGACCTCCTGCTTGCAATCAACAGGGAGTGTAAAATTAAGTTTGACCTAATATAATAACTTTTGTTTTTATGTCAAGAACAAACATTTTAACAGACATTTTTTCACTAAGGGTTCACGCAAAAATAAGTTAACAATTATGGCGTTCAGATTTAGGTTAGATTTAGTAGATCCGATTGAGCAAAACCATAGGAATAGTCACTCTATTTCGAGGATTTTGCGAAAGAGGATCTGCTAAAGATAGCCTGAAGATGAGATACAAGAATGTTAAGTTATTTTTGCGTGAGCCCTATGTATGAGGCCTTTGAAAATGGGGGCGTTTTCGAAGGTCTCACTAAAGGGTTTGCAAGCATTTCGTGACTTGTAAACCCTTTTTTTTCGCTTTCACGATCCGAGACATAGATTTGGGTCACGCTTGGGAATGGCCGGCGAGGACCTAAAAACTATTATGGAAATCATAGGCCATAAAACCCACAAAATGGCAATGATATTTTCTTGCCCGAATTATTCTTTACTATTTCATAATATATTGATATAGCATGAGATGCTTGTTTTTGTTGTTGACTTGTTTGACTCTTATCCTGTTCATGTGCATTGCCGCAAAGGAGATAAGGAATGTAAATATTGGCTTGATCAAAATATTTTTGATCTTGAAGAGACAATGCGTATAATATGTCTTCAAGGGACAAAAGAGAAATAAAATAAATAATTTATGAACATTTTGAATACATTGAACAACAATGGGATGAGTTTCAACGGAGGCGTCTATCATGAAAAAGTTTCATAAAATTGAAAACTTTAACTTTGATGGTGAATTCCTTGTTTTAAATATTGATGGTGATGAAAAAAGATTCGAATTGAAAGAAATATCCCCTGCTCTTATGAATGCTTCAGAAATAGAAAGGAATACCTACGAAATTTCACCTTCAGGTTACGGTATTCATTGGCCATTAATAGATGAGGATATCTCAATAGATGATCTGCTTGGGATAGTTCATGCTCCAGAAAAGAAAAGAGAAATTGCATAACAAAACAATGGAGCAGATGCTTAATGCAGTGGTACTTTGGAAAGAATTGCCTTTAGGAAATAGGGTACGTAAGTGACTGAGTTGACTATGTTGTGTTATTTAAATCGGGCAATTGGGGGAGGGATACGATGCCGCGACTAGCGAGGTTACCTTAGCGAAGTTTTGACCAAATCAAAAGCCTAAACCATTAAGCCGCCTGGCTGGTTACACCTAATTTGCTGTATAAATTCATAGATAACTCCCCAATATCTATTCACCACACCACAAATTTTTCTTGACATCCTCTTTTATGAAATATACAATTCAAAGTGTAAACTTTTGTCGAGGAGGTTATCATGAAAGCAACTGCTAA
>JAUVVS010000005.1 GCA_030604545.1 Deltaproteobacteria bacterium
AGCATTTGAACATTCGAATTTAGAATTTGTTTCGGATTTCGTAATTCGGATTTCGAATTTCAAAATTCAAAAATTGAGGGTTTTCGTTCAGACACTAGATAGGGGTTTTATGATAGGCATAGTCATTGTTACGCATAAACAGCTTGGAGATGCACTTCTTGATGCTGCAGAATTCATCCTTGGTACCAGACCCGAAGCAGTGGAAACTGTTTCAATAGATATAAACGAAAACGCCGAAAAATTGCGCAAAAACATTGCCGAAGGAATCAAAAAAGTCAAAGAGAAAAAAGGTGTACTCATCCTTACGGATATGTTTGGAGGCACTCCTTCCAATTTAAGCTATTCATTTCTTGAAGAAGGACATGTGGAAGTCATATCCGGGGTTAATCTACCCATATTAATCAAAGCCGCCACATCTCGAAAAGACACGGAACTCAGTAAGTTTGCCGAACGCCTGGAAAAATACGGAAAGAAAAGCATATCGATGGCGAGCGGAATATTAAAAGGAAACAAACGGGGTTAGGCTTTCAATTGCAGATTGCAGATTGATGATTTTAGATTTATGGAAGTCGCTCGCGCAGCGCAGGCGCTTGCGCCGCGTGTCGCTCCACTGTTTTGATTTGAAGAACTATTTAAAAATTGGCAGAATTCCTTAAATCTTCAATCTTCAATCTTAAATCTTCAATTGATAGTTAATGGCTTCAAGTTGATTAAAATTATTTATGCCATAAAAAGCATAAAATTAACAACTAAGGTACTGACTAGAGGAGGCAAAATGAGCATAAAAATTGGAATTAACGGTTTTGGTAGAATAGGACGTTATATTTTCAGGGCTGCACTTAATCATCCGGAAGTTGAAATTGTAGCTATTAATGACCTTACAGATCCAGGTACAATTGCCTATCTTCTGGCCTATGATTCGATTCATGGGAAACTAGATATGGAAGTTACATCCAAAGAGGGTTCAATCGAAGTGGGCGGCAAATCGATTACCCTTACATCAGTAAAAGATCCTGCCAATCTTAACTGGAAAGAATTTGGAGTGGACATCGCTGCAGAATGCACAGGCCTCTTCAGAAATCGAGAAAACGCTTCAAAGCATCTTGCTGCAGGAGCCCGGAAAGTTATAATATCCGCACCTGCCCAGGATCCCGATATTACCATCGTAATGGGTGTCAACTCAAATCAGTATGATCCCAGGCAGCATCATATCATATCAAATGCTTCTTGTACCACCAATTGCCTTGCGCCGGTTGCAAAGGTTCTACTTGAAAATTTTGGTTTAAAATCCGGGTTAATGACTACCATACATGCTTATACCGGTGACCAGCGCCTGCTTGATTTCCCCCACAAGGATCTACGCAGAGCAAGAGCGGCTGCCTTGTCTATGATTCCGACAACAACAGGTGCGGCAAAGGCAGTAGCGTTAGTACTTCCGGAACTATCCGGAAAGCTCAATGGTCTTGCTGTTCGCGTGCCTACACCAAATGTATCCATTGTTGATTTGGTTGCTACTATGGAAAAGTCAGGCGTCACAGTTCCTGATGTAAATAGTGCCCTTAAAAGTGCTTCGGAAGGACCTCTTTCCGGTATTCTGGGTTTTAGTGAACTTCCGCTGGTATCCATCGATTTCAACGGATCAACATTGTCTTCCATTGTTGATTCGGGGACCACTTATGTTGTCGATAATATGGTGAAGGTACTTTCCTGGTACGACAATGAGGCCGGATACTCTCAGAGGATGGTGGATCTTGCGGCCATGATCGGTTCACAGCTTTAAAAAAGAAAGAATAAAGGAGCTTAATACATGGAAAATCGCAAACCTTTTATTGCAGGGAACTGGAAGATGTTTAAAACTTGTTCCGAGGCTGTTAATACAGCCGGTCAGCTTGTAAAACTTGTAAAACATGCAAATGATATCGATGTTATGATTGCCCCTCCATTTACTGCGCTTGTACCTGTCTCCGATGTTGTCAAGGGAAGCTGTGTTTCGCTTGGTGCACAGAATCTTTTTTGGGAAGATGAAGGCGCCTATACTGGAGAAATATCATCTGCAATGCTCGTATCTGCAGGATGCAAATATGTTATCATTGGACACTCTGAAAGGCGGCAGTATTTTGGTGAAACTGATGAAACCGTCAACAAAAAAATTGGCTCTGCAATCAAAGATGATTTGATACCTATTTTTTGTGTAGGAGAGTCTGAAAAAGAGCGGGAATCGAAAGCCACTTTTTCTGTTCTTGATAAACAGGTGAAAAGGGGGATAGAAGGTTTTTCCACTGATGATCTGGAAGCTTTGGTAATAGCTTATGAACCTGTTTGGGCCATCGGGACCGGTAAAACGGCAACCAGCAGTCAGGCTCAGGAGGTTCATCAGTTTTTGCGTTCAATGCTCGATAAAATTTTAGGAAATATGCTTGCTAAATCTATTAGGATATTGTACGGTGGAAGCGTCAAACCAAGCAATATTAAAGAACTAATGACAATGCCCGATGTTGACGGAGCGCTTGTAGGGGGTGCAAGCTTAAGCGCTGAAACATTCAGCAAATTAGTTCATTATCAAGTTTAAGGTTTAAATAATAAAATGTCAATATTATTGGTAATAATACATGTTATAGTCTGTTTTGCCCTTATTATGATCGTTCTGTTGCAGACTGGAAAAGGGGCTGATATGGGTGCTGCTTTTGGAGGGGGCGCCAGCCAGACGCTTTTTGGAAGCACTGGAGCATCAACCTTTTTGAGCAAAGCGACAACAGTTGCAGCAGTAGTTTTTATGCTGACAGCTTTGGCACTTGCTTATATATCTACTCACAAGACTGGAAGTTCCATTATGATGGACTCAAATGCTCCAATAGAGCAACAGCAGGATACATCAGATTAAGGTGCTCTCACACTAAAAAACCCAGCCTGAACGGCAGACTCAATAAGAATAAGGCTTCCGAAATATAAATTGATACGCTTTTTTAATGTGCCGAAGTGGTGGAATTTGGTAGACACGCTATCTTGAGGGGGTAGTGGGTTACGCCCGTGCCGGTTCAAGTCCGGCCTTCGGCACCATCAATAGAATGAAGCCTTTATGGAATCAACTCTTTTCTGTAAGGGCTTTTAATGCCCTGGTTAGATGTACGAGACCTTGAGACCTTTGCAAAACGCCCCCTTTTGCCTCCCGCCCCTGGCGGGATGTCAGACTCAAATTTTGGCACGCTGTGAAGCTTTAGCGCTATCCTCAAAATACTCAATGTATTCCTGTGGTTAAAATTTTCGTCTTCCCCTCTGGGGCGTAGGCCTCACGGGCCGGAGGCTTGAACTTGAATCCCGCTATAGCGGGAAGCATTTTTCAAAGGTCTCACCTTTCCACAGAAAAACGGAGGCTTCTTTGCAGAAAAAAGAGAAACAACTAAACGCATTGTATAAAAATATTCCGATCCCCGTATACACTTGGAAAAGGGCCGGGGAAGATTTTATCCTTGAAGACTGCAGCGATGCTGCAGTAATGATTACTCAGCACAAGATTGAAGATTTAATAGGAATAAAAGCCAAAGAATTTTATAATGATGTTCCTGAGATTTATGACGGGATTATAAGATGTTTTGCGGAGAAGAGGACCATTGAGCGTGAGATACAATATCAATTAAAAGCAACAGATGAAAGAAAGTTTCTATCGGTTAAGTATACTTTTATTGCACCTGATCTGGTTTTAGAATATGCCGATGACATTACCGAAAAGAAAACGTTGCAGGCCGCGGCCATTCGGATTGGACATCTTGTTTCTTTGGGCGAACTATCTGCAGGCGTTGCCCATGAGATCAATAACTCCATACATGGCGTTATTAACTATGCTCAGATGCTAAAGGGCCGGTGTTGTGAGAAGGGTGAAGATAACGATATCCCAGGCAGGATTATCAAAGAGGGGGAACGTGTAGCAACAATAGTAAAGAACCTCTTTTATTTTGCCAGGAGTCGGAAGGAAGAGCACAGTCCTGTTCATATTAAGGATATACTTTCCGACGCCCTTGGTCTGGTAGAAACACGGATAATCAAAAACGGCATAAAAATCAGTATTGATTTTCCTTCTGAACTTCCCATGATCAAGGCACGCAGACATGAGATTCAACAGGTCTTTTTGAATATTCTCAATAATGCGCAATATGCTTTGAACAGAAAGTTTCAAGTTACCCATGAAAATAAGATAATTGAAATAAAAGGAGAAGTAATAGAATTTGAAGGCCAAAAGCATGTACGGACGACATTTTATGACAGGGGAACAGGAATATCAGAGGATATTTTGGATAAGATAGGCGATCCCTTCTTTTCCACCAAACCTCAAGACGAAGGTGCGGGTTTAGGATTAAGTATAAGCCACGACATTCTCAAAAATCATGGAGGTAGACTCTTGTTTGAAAGTGTGGAGGGGGAGTACATAAAGGTTATGGTTGACATTCTTGTTGATAACGGATTGGAATAGCAGCCTTCTTCTAGAGACCTTTGCAAGAGGATAAAAATAATAAATGAAATCAAAGATATTGGTCATTGATGACGAAGAGAGCACCAGGGTTACGTTTAAATTCTTTCTGACCAACGAAGGGCATGAGGTGCTGACTGCAGAAGGTTATACCTCTGCCCTTGAGATTATCTCCAACACCGATCTCGATTTGATACTTGCCGACATTATCCTCGGAGACCGTACTGGCATTGACATCCTTCAAGAAGTTAAAAAAAGAGACATGCTTTGCCCTGTTATTATGATAACGGGTGAGCCGAATTTAGAGACTGCAACGAATGCAGTCCGTCTGGGCGCCTTTGATTATTTGCCCAAACCTGTTCAAAAAGAAATACTCTTACGTGCAACCAACCATGCTCTTCATCACAAAGCCCTTGTAGACGAGAAAATCCGAATAAAATCGGAGAAAGAGAGGTACCGCCGAAACCTTGACTCCATATTCAGGAGCGTGAAGGATGCTATCGTAACAGTGGACGAAGAACTGCACGTGATAGAGGCCAACCAGGCAACCCACCATATTTGTGGTATTCTTCCTTTAGAGATCATTGGTAAAGAATTCATTGAAGTCTCAAGTCAATGCAACAAATCATGCCGCAATGTTTTGAAGGAAACGCTTAATACTAAAAATACTATAAAGGATTACCGTGTTGAATGTAAACATAAAGATCGGCCAGGCCAGGTAGTGCTGCTTACCAGCTCGCCTCTTTTGGATCAAGACAACAGATTCATGGGAGCAGTTCTTGTAATCAGAGATGTAACGAAACTAACCAATCTGGAACGAGAATTAAGAGAGCGGCATCAATTTCACAATATTATCGGCAAGAGTAGGAAGATGCAGGAGATTTACAGGCTTTTGGAAAATTTGGCTGAAACCGACACTACAACGCTTATCACGGGCGAAAGTGGTACAGGCAAAGAGCTGGTAGCGAAAGCGCTTCATTATGAAGGTGTCGGTGCCGCCAAACCCCTGGTAAGTGTCAACTGTTCCGCATTAAGTGAGAACCTACTTGAAAGCGAGCTGTTCGGGCATGTGCAGGGCGCTTTTACAGGTGCCGTGAAAGATAAGGTAGGTCGCTTTCAAATGGCAGATGGGGGCACCATATTCTTGGATGAAATAGGCGATATTTCTCCAAGGATACAACTTAAGCTTTTGAGGTTCATACAGGAAAAGGAGTTTGAAAGGGTAGGAGATTCTCATCCCATAAAGGTGGATGTACGGGAAATTGCTGCCACCAACCGCGATTTACAGGAAAAGGTTAGGTTGGGAGAATTCCGTGAAGACCTTTATTACCGGCTCAAGGTTATAGAAATCGCACTGCCACCCCTTCGGGAGAGGTCTGAAGACATACCACTTTTGGTTGATCACTTTTGTGATTTGTTCAACAAGAAATTCAAGAAAACCATCAATGGCGTATCCAATGAGGTTTTAAATACATTCATGAACTATCCATGGCCGGGAAACGTAAGACAATTAGAGCACACCATAGAACATGCATTCGTTGTCTGCCCTGACCGGGCAATTATGGCTGAACATCTGCCGTCTGAGATTAGGGAATATTCCAGGATTACAAGTCATGTTTCCGTGAAGAGACAAGTTAACGAACCTCAAGAAATACTTCGGGCCTTAAACAAGACCGACTGGAATAAGGCAAAAGCTGCCCGCCTGCTGGGCATAAGCAGGCGAACAATCTACCGAAAAATCGCCCAATATAATCTTTTAAAACATACATTGTAAATGTGCCATGAAACAGTTGTGTTACTTCACACTTATGTGCCATGACACACTTCCCATCTTTTTTTAGCCATCTTTCTTTCAATGCCTTTCGAAATAACCATCCATAAATATTGTAAAAAAAATAAAAAAGCAATTTAATACCTTTTTGGCATACTTTTTGAGTTAAGTTAAAAGAAACGTGGGAATCCAGGATAATTGTGTGTTCAGTGTAATTACGTGAAAATCCGTGGTGAATTATTACAAAGAAAGTTTAAAACTACACGATATAATGAGGTAAGACAGTGTTTGAATCGATTAGGTTAGACAATTTTGAGTCCGAGATTCTAAAAGAGAAGGGGCCTATTCTGTTGGCATATATTTGTCGGGATCATGAATTTAAAAGGCAAATTGATATACTTAAAATAATATCGAAGAAGTATGGTGACACATTAAAGATATGTCTATTGGATGAAAAATATGGAAAAACATACAAAGAATTTGAAATAGAAGGGGATCCAACATTTTTAGTTTATTATAAGGGAAAGAAAAGTGGAATGATGTTGGGGAAGGTAGACACTGAGACATTGTGCTCATTTATCTCAAAAACTTTGCCGGATTTTTTAGATATTAACAAATTAAAATCATGAAAAATATTGTCTTAAGGAGGTTAAAATCAAATGAATAAGGTGAAAAATAAAAAGTATCAGAAAAACAAAGAAAACAAGAACAATCTTTGCCGTTTTTTTCAAGACCCATCCAATGATTGCTATTACTTATATTTAGATAATCAAAAAATGACACGAAAGGCTACATACTATTGTATGGAAAATTATCAAGAATGTGTAATATACGAAAGACTTTTAAAGGAAGAAAATCCTTTGACGGATCACCTGGTATATATGATGAGAAATGTAGGTATGGAGATATAAATTATTATTTTATATTCCATTTCGGTTTAAGTGATGAGGATTATGACATCATCCGCATTGTGATACAGAATAAGCCAAAATTTTTCAATTAATCGAATGAGATTGAAGTTAAATAAAATCTTCCTGACCTGACCACTTTGGAGGCAGATTGCCGTGGTCTTCTTGATCAGAGTGATAGCAGCGGTTTTCCTTTCAGGCTGGATAGTACGTAACCAAGAAACAGCTTATCTATTGGATAATCTGCATCAAAACAGCAAGAAAACAATCGCACTCCTTTCGGGTGCTTCAATTAATGCCGTCATCACGGAAGATGGTCCCATGTTGCAATCTATTATTGAGCAAACCGCAAGATTAGATCCACATATTTTTTCTATAACAATAGAAAATGAAGATGGGATAATACTGGCTAAGTGGAAAAACCATGATAGTCAGCCTTCTTTTTCACCCGGTCATTTTCAGAACAAATTATTTTTGAAGGGGAAGCTTTCGGTAAAATTACAATAAAATGGATGAGTTCGTACCCGATGAGAACTGGCCGGAAACAAGAATGATGATCGATATGATTATCCTGGATATGATAATGCCGGACATGAATGGTGAAGATGCCTTTAACGAACTTAAAAATATCAATCCCGATGTAAAGGTTCTTCTTTCAAGTGGATATAGCCTCAACAACCAGGCATCGGAGATATTGGAAAAGGGTTGTAATGGTTTTATACAAAAACCCTTCAATATGCATAGTATTTCAATTAAAATAAGGGAGATTTTGTACTAGAAAAGAATCTCTATTTATTCTTTCAGCTGTATGATGCTGTTTATTATGATCTAAAAGGGTAAGTCAGATGGATAAAGTGCTTATTGTTGATGATGAAATAGAAACTTTAAAAGTTTTCACGAAGGGTCTTAAAAAGTATGGAGATCAATTCGAAGTGTTGACTGCATCGAATGGTGAAGAGGCGGTTGAAGTATTAAAAAGAGAGTCTATTGCAGTATTGGCAACGGATCTTGTTATGCCAAATATGGACGGCCTTGAACTTTTAGCCTACATGACTAAAAATCATCCCCAGGTGCCATGTATTGTTATGACGGGACATGGGAGCTCTGAGATCAAGAAAAGGGCGGATCGGAAAGACCTCCTTGCTTATCTCGAAAAACCATTTGATTTTAACGAATTGGCCTGGTCGATCATGGAAGGATTGGATCGTGTTGATTTTATATTTAAAAACTTTCCTAAAAAAAATATACGGCAGAGAATCAACAGAAATCTCATGTCCCTACTCATGGAGGGAACAAGACGAAAGGATGAAGCAATAGCAGCAGGGAAAGAACATGATACTTCAGAAGTTGTTAAAACAGAAGTAGTAAATAAACAGGAACGAGATTCTTCTTTTGAAAATATAGCGGAAGAAGATGAAATGATTTCTCAGGCCCTCCAACTGGCCGCAGGACACCATTTTCAACAAACTCAAAAGGTGTTGACCAGGCTTTTAAAGAAAAACCCACAGCGCCCCGGGAGAAAGCCAAAAGAAATAAAGTTCTTGTTGTGGAAGACAGCACCGTTACCAGGAAGGTGATAACCATGACCCTCAGCCGGAAAGGATATACAATTGTAGAAGCAAAAAACGGCATAGAGGCACTGGCCAAGTTAAAAGACGAAAGGCCCGGCCTAGTTTTGCTTGATATCATCATGCCGGGAATGGACGGGTATAAGGTGCTTTCTATCATGAAGGAGAGTGTAGAATATAAAGACATTCCGGTAATAATGCTTACATCAAGAGATAAGCTTTTTGATAAAATAAAAGGAAAGATGTCCGGTTCAAACGAATACCTGACCAAACCCTTTGACCCCGATGAAATTGTGGCAAAGGTTAATAAATATCTGCAATTATGATGTGTAAGCAATGGTACATTAGATAAATTTAAACCGAATATAATGCATGGTAGGAGAAAAATGTATCAAACTGCAGTAAATAACCCTGATCAGTTTCATATTATGGTTGTCGATGATAATGATACGATCAGGGATACTGTACGGCAAACCGTCGAAATAGACGGCTATTTATGTTCGACTGCTGCTAGCGGGGTAGACGCTTTAAAAATTTTGGAAAATGAAAATGTGGATGTAATAATAACTGATATTAGAATGCCTGGTCTTAGCGGAATTGAAATAACTAAGAAGGTAAAGAAAGTTTATGATACCGATGTCATTGTTATGACCGGATTTGCAGAAGATTTTACATACGAGAAAATTATTGAGATTGGAGCGAGTGATTTCTTTCAAAAACCTGTCAGTGCACGGGAAATAATGCTCAGATTAAAACGGGTTCTGAAAGAACGTGTCCTTTTTAAAGAGAGAAAGCAAGCAGATGAGGCACTTAAGATAAGTTTCAACAAATTAAAAAGAGCCCATGAACAAACAGTTGCTGCACTAGTATCCATGAACGAAATCAGAGACCCTTACACTTCCGGCCACCAACTACGCGTCTCCCGATTATCCTGTCAGATAGCAGAACATATGGGCCTTTCAGCAGATATGATTGATGGGATACGTATCGCCGGGTTATTACATGATATCGGCAAGATATCCGTGCCGGTAGAAATTCTAATTAAGCCTGGCAAAATAACAAAAGAGGAATTTAATATTATTAAAAAACATCCCAGGATCGGCTATAACATTTTAAAGGAGATAGAATTTCCATGGCCTGTTGCCAAAATCGTTTTTCAGCATCATGAAAGGGTGGACGGATCAGGATATCCTTTAGAGCTTCAAGGGGAAGAAATTCTTCTGGAAGCAAAAATTATAGCAGTTGCGGATATCGTTGAGGCCATGTCTTCTCATAGACCTTATAGGCCTGCATTTGGATTAGACAAGGCCTTGGACGAAATCAATCAACAACGGGAGATAATATTTGATCCCATGGTAGTGGACGCTTGTTTGGGTCTTGCTTCCAGCGCCGATTTTAAATTTGAGTAATTTGACTAAGGATATGAAAATGAAAGTTAAAATAGAAGATCGTAAAAACATAAAAGATTCAATGCTATTAGCAGGGGTACTAATTGCCATAATCTATTGGATCCTTGATTCCATATTTAATATTTTCTTTTCAAGTGAATTTAATTTTATAACTCAATTGATTGGGCCAGACTTGTACAATGTTTATATTCGTTTAACAGTTTTATGCCTTTTTATTATCTTTGGTTCCCATGCCCAATCCTCCATTAACAAACTCAAGCAAACAAAAGATTTGATTCGTGAAGGAGAAGAGCGCTTAAAGACCATATTTGACAATGTACAGACTGGAGTTGTAATTGTTGAGCCTGAAACCCATATCATCGTTGATATCAACCCCGCTGCTACAAAAATAATAGGCGCTTCCAAAGAGCAGGTAGTGGGCAGTAAATGTTATAGTAATACTTGCCCGGAAGGTCAGGATCAGTGTCCGCTTACCGATTTGGAACAGAATATTGACAACAAGGAAATTGTATTAGTGACAGATGATAAAAGGCATCTGTCAATTCTTAAGACAGTAGTTCCTATTACCTTGGATGGACGGAAGCACCTGCTCGAAAGTTTTTTAGACATTACGGAATTTAAAAAGGCAGAAGAAGAAAAAGCAAAACTACAAAATCAGTTCCATCAAGCCCAGAAGATGGGAGCCATTGGCACCTTGGCAGGCGGCATTGCACATGATTTTAACAACCTGCTCATGGCTATTCAAGGACACACCTATTTAATGTTAATGGATACTGATTCGTCCCATCCTTATTTTGAACATCTCAAAGGAATTGAGGATCATGTTAAGAGTGCTACCGGGCTCACAAAACAACTCTTGGGCTTTGCCAGAGGCGGAAAATATGAGGCTAAGGCAACTGATCTAAATCATCTCATCAAAAATCAAAATCAAATGTTTGGTCGCACCAGGAAGGAGATTGTGTTTCATGAGAAATATGAACATAACCTTTGGACTGTCGAAGTCGATCAGAGGCAGATAGAACAGGTGATACTTAATCTTTATGTTAATGCGTGTCATGCCATGCCTGGAGGGGGAGATCTTTACATCCAGACCGATAACGCTATAATTGATGAGAATTACTGCAAGCAGTATCAGGTGGAACATGGCAAATATGTGAAGATTTCCGTAACCGATACCGGTGTTGGTATGGATAAAGACACTCTGCAGAATATATTCGATCCATTTTTTACCACCAAAGAAATAGGCATAGGTACGGGACTTGGATTAGCCTCTGTTCATGTTATTATTGAAAACCATGGTGGCTTCATAGATGTTTATAGTGAGAAAGGTAAAGGGACAACGTTTCAAACCTATTTACCAGCATCTGAAAAAGAAGCAGTAAAAGAAATGAAACTACATGAAGAAGTGCTAAAAGGTACAGAGACAGTTCTTTTTGTAGATGATGAGGATAAGATTATAGATGTTTGTCAAAATATTATGAAAGCATTGGGTTACGAGGTATTGATAGCGAGAAGCGGCAAAGAAGCTATAGAAGTTTTTAGGAAAAACCAGGATAGCATCGATCTGGTTATTCTGGATATGGTAATGCCGGAAATGAGTGGCGGAGACACCTATAATAAGTTAAAGGAAATCAATCTTGGTATTAAGGTTCTTCTTTCCAGTGGATACAGCATCAACGGCCAGGCAAGGGAGATATTGGAGAAGGGGTGTAATGGTTTTATCCAGAAACCATTCAATGTGGAGGATTTGTCAAAAAAGATAAGGGAGATTTTAGACCAGTAAAAATCTCCCAATATCCCCGATGAATCGGGATTTACGCTTCGCTTCAACAATCATCAATTTAAAGGGCATGCTTTTCGATAGCAGCCAAAAGATCCCTCTTTTTGATCGGTTTGGTCAGATGTGTGGTGCAGCCGGCATCAAGGCTTTTCTGAATATGTTCCTTAAGAGCATGGGCGGTCAGGGCAATTATTGGTGTTTCCTTTTGCTGGTTTTCCGATTCCCATTCTCTGATCTTAGTAGCGGCAGAGTAACCATCCATAATCGGCATTTCAATATCCATAAGTATAATATCATATTGACCTGCTGTAAACTTTTCAACTGCTATTTTACCATTTTCAGCTGTATCTATTGTATAAGGAGTTTTCTTTAGAAAGAACCGGAAAAGCAGCTGGTTTTTTTCATTGTCATCAACTATCAGAATATTAAGGGGACTAAGATCTTCCTGTACAACGGTCTCTGCAACTTCGAGCCGTTCTCTGTCTGAGGCTTTTTTTCGGCCCAGGGCAATCAAAACCGCTTCCTTCAGGTCTGACCATTTGATCGGTTTGATCAAATAATCAGTTATCCCCAGCTCTTTGCTCCTCATTACTCCGTCTCTCCGGTCATCTGAAGTCAGCATCATAATAGCTGTGTAAAGAAGTGTCGAATCCTTTTTGATAGCCTCTGTCACCTGAAATCCGTCCATACCCGGCATCCTGCAATCAAGCAAAATAAGATCGTAAGGCTCGCCGGCATCCCTTGCGTGTCTCATTTCAGCAAGTCCCCGCTCACCATCTTCCTTCTCTGTCACCAGAGCGCCCCATCGAGAAACCATTTCAGAAAGAACCAAGCGGTTTGTGGCGTTATCATCTACAATCAAAATCTTCAGACCGTGCATATCCGCTTCTGGAATCTGAACGTAATCAATGTCAGATTGGACTTCGAACTTGGCTGTGAAGAAGAATGTGCTTCCCTGTCCGATCTTGCTTTCCACCCACATGCGTCCACCCATTAATTCTGTCAACTGGTGCGATATAGCCAGACCAAGGCCGGTGCCGCCAAATTGACGGGTGGTGGAAGAGTCGGCCTGTGTAAATCGATCAAAGATGGTTTTCCACTTTTCCTCTGGAATGCCTATACCGGTGTCGGTAACGGAAAAGAGCAACTCCGTGGTCATGCCTGTCTCAAGTTGTTCGCCTGAGTCCGTACCTTCTGCTATTGTCTGCTCAGAAACATCCTGT
The DNA here is from genome assembly GCA_030604545.1 of Deltaproteobacteria bacterium. Classification (GTDB taxonomy): domain Bacteria; phylum Desulfobacterota; class Desulfobacteria; order Desulfobacterales; family JAUVVS01; genus JAUVVS01. The sequence goes on from JAUVVS010000005.1 coordinate 13,122, forward strand.
CGCTCCACCTCCACAAAGACCTCTCCCTTTTCTGTAAATTTTATGGCATTTCCAATCAGATTTGTCAGAATCTGACCCAAACGGACTGGATCGCCCAAAAGGAGTGTTTCTACTTCGGGTTTGATCCATTTTATCAGCTCGATCTTTTTTATATTGGCCTGGAAAGTTTGTGCTTCACAGGTATTATTGATTAATTTTATGAGATTAAAGGTAACCTTTTCGAGATCGATCTGGCCTGCCTCTACTTTGGATAGATCTAATATATCGTTAATTACCTGCAATAGATTTTCACCGGAGGAGCGGATGGCTTCGACAAATCTTTTTTGCTCACCAGTCAAAGGGGACTCCCAGAGCAGATCGGACATTCCGATGATAGCAGTCATAGGTGTGCGAATTTCATGGCTCATGCTGGCTAAGAACTCGCTTTTGGCTCGGTTTGCGGCTTCTGCATGCATTTTTGCATCTTTTTGCGCCACCGCTTCCTTGACTCCGGTAATGTCTAAAAAACTTTCGAGTAGATGCTTTTTGCCGGCTAAGGTAACAGGAACCACTGACCTCAAAATCGGTACATGTCCACCACTAGCTGTCAGTAATACACTTTCTTCGTTGTTAAGATTTAATCCAGGATCATTGATGGGACATTTTCCCTTTTTTTCCTGACAGATATAATGATAACACTCTTTATCAACTATCTGCTCCTTGGGAGCACCTATTATTTTTGTAGCGGCTGGATTGGCATCAACGATAATATGTGTTTCAGGCTCGATAATTACAACTCCGGTCTGTACACTGTCTAAAATGGTCTTTAAGCGCTCTTCTCCTTCACGAAGCAAATCCCTTGTTTTCTTGAGGTTGTTCATAGAAGTTTGGGCATGGGAACCAAATATAACGAAAAGGCATAAAACTGATAAACGAATAGCTATATTGTATAAATCCATTCCCACGAATTGCTCCATTAAATTAAATTCACTAGAAAAGAAAATATTAAATATGGAATCAAGGAACCAATAGATTATAGCAATTAGTATCGCTGCTAATAGCATTGAATCTTTTATACCTGCACGATCTTTATGTTTATTCTTCATTTTTCATATCCTTTTGTAATTTTAGACATAGTTAAATAGTTTAGTAGTGAAGTGGTTGAGTAGGAAAAGATTTATAATCGATGAATTCGTAAAAAGTCGAATTCATCACGTTTTAGGTTTTAAGTGTTAGGTTTGAAGTTATGGTATTACAACTATTTACAGATACTTAAAACTTAAAACCTTAAACTTAAAACGTTCGTAAAAGAAAATTTTCTACTTTTTACGATACCATCAAATGTATTAGCCATAAGATATTTTGTCAACTGCTTAATGCTTTATATTACTTCTTCTTATGAAGACAACTTCGTAATATTTTAGCTGTTTGAAAACAAGGCCGCTTGAAAGATAATTAATCAATTCCTTTTGTGTTTTTATATTAAAGTTAAATATCCTTGAAAAATATATTTTTATGAGGTAATGTTTGGATAATTTAACAAAAGGATAGATACTATGAAAGTATCTCAGATGCCCAATCACTTCAAGGAAAGAGCTACGGAAAGCACCTAGTTGCGGAAATTTAAGAAAACGGAGGACAACTTTGGCCAAAAATGATGAGATTTCTTCTACTGAAAAACTTCTTAATCTGATTCGCGGCAAGAGTGACTCAGATCTTGAATCCTCTGATACTTCTTCGCCCCAACCGCCCACCAGTCGACTAATGCCCTCTTTTTCAAAGGCATTTTTCTTCAGGAAAACAGTTACTATTGGCATAGAAATCGGCTATAATGCTTTGAGATTGGCAAAGATCGTTAGATTTTCGGAGAAACAACAAGAGTTGTTGGACTACTTGAGAGTTCCTTTTGAATCTGATATTTCTCAAGATAGTCCAAAGTTTTCTAAATTTTTAAAATCGTCGTTGGCAGGCTTTTGCGGTTCTTCACAGAAGTTTGAGATATGGTGTACTATATCATCTGCCAGAGTGGAAATACGTTATTTAAGAATACCTAAAGTATCTAAGAAACAAATTGCTAATGCTGTCTACTGGACATATCAAAAACAGGTTCCCTTTGATAAAAAAGAGGAGATCTTTGACTTTGAAATTTTGGGTGAAATCCGCGAAGGTGGTGTAACAAAAATTGAAGTTATAGCTTACACTGCACCAAAGCATGAAGTTGAAGCACTTAAAAAAGCCTTTTCTAAAAGCGGCTATCCTTTAACAGGTATGTCAATTGTACCTTTTGCAATCCAAAACCTTTTGAAAACTCACTGGATTGAAACCGATGAAAAGAATGTGTGCAGTCTTTTCATCGGAAGGGATTGGTCTCGTATCGCCATCCTTTCTGGTGGAAACCTCGTTTTAACACGTGGTATAAAAGCCGGCGTAAAAAGCATGATTGAGGCCATAAGGGAAGAGATGCAGGCAGGCCGGGAGGAGCCTTCAATGGAGCTGATTGATATGGAGGACAGCGTAATTGAAGGGGCTCTTGATGAAAAATCCCAAATTGAAACGGATCATGCTCGAAAGATTTTCTCTGGTCTCATTCATGATGACTCTTTTATTGCTGATATTAATGAAAAAAAGATAGAGCTTAATTTCAAAGAAGAAGAGATATTCCAAATGGTCCTTCCGGCTTTGGAGAGATTAATCAGGCAAGTTGATAGGACATTCGAACATTATTCCATAAACTTTGATAATGAGAGCATGGATAAAATTTATATCTCCGGCCAGATAATTGCCTATAACCGGATCATTGACCATATAAGTGATCAATTGGGCCTTCCAGTAGATTCCATGAATCCTTTTCACGACGGACAACATTTTCCAAATGAACTTTTGATTCCGGAATCAAAACTAGAAAGGGAATCCTTTGTTCCGGCGGTGGGCATAGCGCTCTCCAATAATTCCGTTACGCCAAATTTCATTTTCACATACGAAAATAAAGAAAAACCAAAAATTATTCGTCGCATTACTGGTATAGTATTTGCTGTTTTTCTGTTTTTTATTGCTGTTTGTATTGGTATTTCCTTTCAACAAGGACGTCTTAGTGACATGAGAAAAAACCAAATAGCTCAACTCCAGCAGCAAATAGAGACATTCCAGCCCCAAGTAGATCAGAATATGATACTTAGGCTGGCGGTTCAAACAAATGACAAAAAACAGGCTTTGAAAGGTTATGCCCGGAAATATCTAGGCTTGACGGTGATCGGTGAAATAGCTAACATAACGCCTTCCCACATTCGTTTATATAGCATTACAGCCGAGCTTGGCGGAGCTTTAGGAAATAAAAGTAAAAGTAAAAAGAAGATTTTAATTTTGGATGGTATCATTTCTGGTGATCGTTTGACATTTGAGCCTTTTTTAGCCGGGTATCTTATGAAACTGAAAAATTCACCGATATTTAGTCAACCCAAAATTATTAAAAAATCTTTTGAAATCTTTGAAGACGAAGAGGTTCTGCGTTTTACCGCGCAATTAGAATTAACGTAGAGTAGGAAAAGTCAACTACCACCCCTTGAAGGGGTGGCTTGAGGGGTGACCCTAAAAGGGTCTTGTTTATCTCTCACCCCAGTACCATCTCCCGGAGCTACGGGGCAGGCAGAGTTCATGGTTGGCGTGTCCCCACTGTGGTTATGAAAAATTCCATATAGAATATTAAAATTATAATTTTACTATTGGTATAGATTTCAAGGAGGTAAAGATGAAAGTAATTAAAACTAACAAAGTAAAGAAAGAATCTTTTTCCACATCCCTTTTTACAGGACCAGATGTCACAAGACAAGTTCTTTTGTCGGACAGCAATGAGTACAATGTGAATATTGTCAACTTTGGCAAGGGAGTTCGAAACAAGTTTCACGCCCATGACTGTGAACAGGTTCTGATCGTTACGGCTGGAAAGGGAATAATTGCCACAGAAAAAGAAGAGAGAGTGATTAGGATTGGTGATGTTGTTCTAATTTCAGCCGGCGAAAAGCACTGGCATGGAGCCACCGAAGGCTCAGAGTTTTCCCACATCTATGTATCACGATTGGGAAGCAAGCTAACGCAGTTTGAAGATTAATGTTCTAAAGCGATTCATAAAAATAATCATTTAGGCGCTCGTTTATTTTTGCGACGGCAATCATACTACAAATTTGAAATTTGAAAAAGCATTGGATGCCCTTGATAATAGATTGACATATCAATTTATCAAGACGCCTTGAT
>JAUVVS010000046.1 GCA_030604545.1 Deltaproteobacteria bacterium
ATTGCTATAAGCTTGTATCTATGATAGTCACCATACGTTTTAAAAGAATATATTTTTTCAGATTTTGAAGTCACTTGAAAATCAATATGGTTGATTTGCCTTTTATAATTAGTGCCCCTTCTATGGTGTTTGGAATGAATTTGCTGGAAAATGCAAAGCGTTTAGCAAGTCTTGTGGATAATATTGAAATCGTATTATATTATACACCCACCCTTCACAACATCCCCAGCCATAAAGAAATGCGTACTTTGAAAAAAATAGGAGATCAGGAAAATATGACCTTTACGGTTCACCTTCCAGCATCGCTGGAGGTGGCGTCTCAGGATAAAAAAATACGCAAGGAATCCATACAACAGGCCAAAGATCTTCTTAACAACTTGGCGGAAATTAATCCCATCCACTATATTCTTCACATTCCCTTTACCCAACCAACCTTGGTGCCGGTGCCGGGCTTATACTTTACGCCGGAGTGCCAGGAAAAGTGGGATGAATGGACCAAACGGGCCTTGGAGTCTCTGGAAATGCTTAATGAAACAATGGGACGGTCAAACAAATTGTTGATAGAAAACATTAATTATTCGCCTTTTTTTTTAAAGCCCTTTGCAAAGAACGATTTATGTGATCTTTGCCTCGATTTGGGGCATCTGATACTGGGCCGGGAGAATGTAACCGAAGTAATAAAGCAGTATCTTAATTTCACAAAAGAGATTCACCTTCATGGAGTAAATGGATATGAAGAACATCTGAGCCTTTCTATATTGCCCAAGGATTTAGTGCAGGAGTGGCTGAGGTATTTAATAAAGTCTTCCTTTAAAGGGGTGATCAACCTGGAAGTGTTCAATCCACGAGATTTGAAATCGTCCATGGAAATCGTCTTTGAAGCATTTCGCGAGGAAACTCAAGAATAGATGAATCATGTTTGTATTTCCTCTATTGGCATCTGATCGGTTCATGAGTGTTATAAATTGTATCATTAATTAATCATATTGATCATATCGATAGGTGGGATTTGGTGGTGCAGGGCGGAAAGTATTGAGGTATAAGATACTTGCTTCCGCTTGATCCTTTTTTTTAATATAATCCACCGTACCGCTCAAAATGGAAGAAAGATCGCCCGGAGAAAGTGTGGCTCGAACATTGATGGTAACATTCACGTTGTCAATGGAATCGGCAAATCGATTTTCCAGCAGAGGTTTACTTTCCGCGTGAGATGTACCGCATTTTACGCTCTCATTTCTCCCTACAACCAGTATTTTCAGATTTCCGATGTGCCCGTTTAGCTCAGCAACCCGGCTTTTAATATTATCGACCATCTTAACGGAAAAAGTGTTTCCATCCACGGGTTCGGGAAACTTCACAAATAGTTGAGCGTTAAGCCAACCTATATCAGCTTCGGCTTTGGCATATTCATCATAGTCGATTTCCTTAAGCCATTTCTCACCCGGCGGCGTTACCTGAATAAGATCCACCCATTTTTCCAGACCTATACCTTCTTTTGCAGAAATTGAGTGCACCTCAGTGCCGGGATATTTGGAACGAACCTCTTTTAGAAGTTTGTTAAGCTCATCCATAGTCAAAGTATCTGATTTTGTAATGACTATAAAGTCTGCTTCTTCCAACTGCTTATCAAACAGGAATTTCACGGACGAAATTTCATCGTCGTAATTATCCACAAGTTCGACCCAGCGCTGGGGTTCCACTAGAACTGAAAAAGCCAAAGTGTTAACTTTATTATTCATCTTATCGAGCATGGGGCGAATTACGGTAGCAACAAGGTCCGTACAGCTTCCAACAGGTTCTGCGAGGATGATATCTGGATGTATTGATTCTATGTTTTTAGTAATAGCTTGTAAGAGTCCATCGAAATTACAGCAAAAACAGGAACCGGCGACTTCTTGTGTTGAAAATCCATTATCCGCAAGAAAAGCAGTGTCAACAAGGCCATCGGACTGATCGTTCGTGATAGCGGCAGTTGATATGCCACGCCGTTTGAGAATCTTTCCCAGCGCCCGAATGGCTGTTGTTTTTCCGGCTCCTAAAAATCCTCCGATAAACATTAGTGAAGGAATTGTTTTCATAATCCTTGCTTCCTTTAAATATGAATTGAGTAGCTCAAGACTCCAAAGTGTAAAAAAAATGTAACATTTTAACCGTTTAAAACAGGTTCGTTTCAAAGGTAATTTAAATTTTTCTTTTCAGGCCCACAATAGATCCTTACTTTATTTTCAATCGTTGGTAATTTTCGATTTTTATTTGAAAACAGAAATTTACGATGATTCATTCGCTTGAAATTGCACCTTTGGCAGGGAAGCTGCAGGGAAGACCGTCCTTGCATGATTAAAAAATCTGTCTATTAATGACAATTGAAGGCTTAATGTCTGTATCCAACGCCAAAGACATTCTTTGCCAGTCTCGGTTAGGAAAAATTTACGCTTTGCCGGCCCTTTATCAGGAGTATCCCATTTGGAAAAAAGCATCCCACGTTCTTCCAAAATCTTTAAATGGCGGTATAGACCAGTGATATTGATAGGAATATCCAAATCACCCCAATAATCATTTATTATTTTTTTTATCTCGTAGCCGTGTGTCCCTTCGTGGTTATAAAGTGTTAATAATACCCAGGGTCCTGTGAAGTTACTCATGTTTTTTCCCGAGCATGGACAATCTTCAATATTAATTGACATAGTATAATAATCTCCTTTATTCACTATTATACATTGTATAATATATAAAAATAAAAGATAGTCAATAGTCCAAAAGACGATTTTCACTTTGTACAGGGTTGATTTTTTGGTTTAATAAAAATGAAGAAATCGATCGAGGGTTTAAAGCATACAAGACTTTTAAGATCAGTTATCGTCAAATAGTTGAGTGGGCAATGGTTGAGTCTGAATTAGGATAAGTCTCATCGTTTTGATTCTAAAAATTCAAAAGCATATGTTGCGGCTCTTGCACCATCGGCACATGCTGTAACTACCTGCCGGAGGTCTGTATCCCTGATATCACCCGCTGCGAAAAGGCCGGAAAAGGATGTCATGAGTTTTTCGTTGGTCTTTATATATCCTTCGGAAGTGGTCTCAACGGAAATTTGTAACATATCTAAATTGGGGCCCCATCCAACAGCCATAAATACGCCATCTACGGGAATTTTTCTTTCCTTTTCTTTTTTTGTTGATACGACTATTCCATCAATACACTCCTCACCACTAAATGAAACAACCTGTGTATCCAACAAAACTTCAATATTATCTGTTTTCTCAACAGACTTTCTAAGGACTGCTTCCGTCTTGAGTTTGTGACCACGATAAATCTGAATTACCTTCTTTGCAATTTTAGAAAGAGAGAGTGCCTCTTGGCTGGCCATATTTCCACCGCCAATCACCGCAAGGGTGGCATCTTTATTTCGAAATAGAGGACCGTCGCATAGGGAGCAAAGGAATATCCCCTTTTTGTCTACGTTGGGCACCTCTAAAGTCCTTGGTATCACACCGCACGCAACCAATGTGACTGGAGCGAAATATTCCTGAGAGTTTAAATCAATCCCCATAAACTGGTCACCATTATGGGTTAATTGATTTAAGCGGATCATAGGAAAAAATGCACCTTCCTTCTGGGCCTGTGCAAATACAGAAGCACCAAATTGCGCACCAGGTATTCCTTCGATGAAACCAGGATAATTCATTAGTTTCTCAATCATGTAAAGGTTCCCCCCAGGCGTATCTCCCAAAACGACTACATTCATTCCCAAGCGTTGCCCGTAAATGGCAGCGGTCAATCCGGCCGGGCCGGTTCCCACAATCATTAAATCATATTGGTTTTCTGCCATGACGAATTACCTCCGCATACAATTGAATACAATAGCCCTTTTAGATTTACTTTGGAAACTGTGCGTAATATGTACCTAAGACATAGGATTCATATTGAGTAGGGCCGTCGAGCCATTTTTCCAACTTTGCCTCATTGGCTATTCTTTCTTTATTCCCTTTCCACTTAAGCCAATTGTCTATCCCATGCCAGGTACTGACTACGAGTATTTCTTGGGGATTATCATGGTTAAACAAAGATACACCGGAAATGTATCCCTTTTGGTTCATGGCATCAGAGCGGAATTTATTTAATAGTGCAAAGACTTCCCTTGCTTTTCCTTCCTTAATTTTTCTTTTGATTAATACTTTGACTACCATAATTTATATCCCTTGTCTTATAAATTTAAGTTTTTCAATTTCCCAGTCATTTTTCCCATGCGATAAAAATTAAGAAAATGCTACGACTGTGAAAAGGGTTGAAACACCCCCAAACTGGACCAGCTTCCGGTCTTTGAAGCCTTTTCAATTCCTTCCATCGATTCGGGCGGTCCAATAAAGACTACGATGTTTTTATGCTCAATACGATCTTTTGGAATTTCTGATTTTTCAATTGTCCAGTCTCCCATGACATAACTAAAAATATGCACATTCCCCTTTTCTTCTACAAATCCTTTTGCACGTAAAACAGCAGAAGGCAATTCTTCAGCCATCTGTTCAACCTGTTCGAGGCTATTACCCGACCATTGATAGGCAACGGAAACCAGCTGGTCAGGCGGAGTTATCTCAAGGTCAGGGCTGTCTAAAAGCTCGTCTATATACTTTTCAAGTTCATCGGCTGATAATATTGGTTTTTTATCTTTCTCTAAGGCTGAATCATCATTCCCTTCAATTTGTTCTTCAGGAAAGAGAAATCTATCAAGGGGTATGTCTGCGTATGTAGTCTCAAAAAAGAAGGGGTCAGGATGAAATTTGCGAACAATCTCCTTTGTATCCTCGATGGTCTCGGCAGATGCAAGGTCAGTTTTATTTATGATAAATACAGAGGAAGACGCGATCTGTTTCTCTAAAGAGGCATAAGCGTTATAGGCATCCAAGAAGTGTGCGGCATCTATTATGCAAAACTGCTCCATAAATTGGAAACGATTGTTGAAAATGGGGAGTTCTATATCCCGTTTTAAATCGGAGGGGTTTGCGACACCAGTCGACTCTATAATAAGGACATCAGGCCTAACGGTTGTGCTGAGCTCGTAAAGACCTTTAATGAAATCGGTTTTAACACAAACACAGAATATAGAACCCCGGCTGATTTCCATCATGTCAATATCATCACCCTCTATCAATGTCCCATCAACACCGATTTCGCCGAATTCGTTCATTAAAATAGTAAGCTTCTTATCTTTGGGAAACCTGTCGATGATACGATTTAAAAAGGTTGTCTTCCCGCTTCCCAGAAAACCGGCAATCAGATAAACATGAGTTACATCAGACATATTTAAATATTCTCCTCTATCTTTTCTTTAATCTCCTCAACAGAAAGTACCTTTCCCACCGACACTGTCTTTCCTGCAATGATAAGGCCAGGTGTCATGAATACGCCCATTTTTGTAAAATAATTGACGTCGTTTACTTTTTTTACTTCAATACCCATTGAAGGATCAAAGTCTGATGTAGCCGATACCGTATTTTCATAAAGCTGATCACAACGTTTGCATCCTGTGCCCAAGACTTCCACTTTCATTGTTTAGCCTCCTTTATCAACGCCACTGCCGGATGCTGATTATAGAATTCCACATCCGGCATCCAGCATCTAAAATCACGTATACAGGGGTTCAGCATTACCCGATTTTTCAATTATTTTAAGGGGATTATGACAAAATTTGCAAACACCCAATGATTCATTTGATCGTATAAAATATGCCCAAAAATCAGAATATTTTTGAATATCTTCCGAATCGCTTTTACCGTGTAATTCCTCCGGGTTCTCTAACTGCCTGATGCGATCCGATTTTCCACAGTAAGGGCACTTAACCCCGAAAAGTGCCACATCTGTTTTCGGCAAGCCATTATCTAAAATAAACTGCTGCAACCTTTGGACGACTTCATTGGTTTCCATCTTTTAATCCCATTGAATTAGATTTCAGAACTGGAAGTCTAAACACAGACATCGTCAAATGGTTGAGTGGTTAAGTGGTTGAGTAGAAAAAGATTTATAATTAAATCAATATGTTAATATTTGCAAACTGTTGTATGTCCAATTCTTTTGAAAATGGCTATTATTCTTATCATTACAACTACTTAACTACTCAACTATTCGACAGCTTAACGAGATCTGAAGTATATTGAAATGCGATACAAATATAGAGATTGAGGAGTTCAGAGATTGGGATTACGAATAATTTTAGTAGGGGCCCTCTGTGGGGCCCCTGTTTTGAGGTTACTTATTTTTTGACTTCGGAATCAGTTCTAGTGTGTGCACCTGCACCGGCCCTTGCTAGATTCTCCTGGATCTTGTCAAAGTCAAATCCATGGTCGCGGAGTGATTGGATGCGATCTCTCATATCATCAGATAGGGCGCGTTTTGCCATCTCATCAATGAGTTCCTCATACTGAGGAATGATACTTTCAAATACGCAATCCCTCTCAATACAAATGGTTGGCAAAACCTTGACACTGAGTTCCATGAACTTGCCGATTCCGTCTTTGTTCTTTATAGACCATTCTGTGTATTCGATCATATCCTGGACATCTGTAGGCAAGGCTGCAATGGATTCCATCATGTAACCACAAGCGGCACACTGCACTGAATCCAGGGTTACAACATCGATATTTAATTTATCTGCCATGAATCGTATCCTCCTTTCTTAGTTTTTTTTAGTAAGATTCCGGATACTTGGCGTAATATTGATAATACCAGTCCAGAGCTTCAATTGCCTGATCCATATGTTCCACCGGAACATCGTATGGCATGTCTCACCCAGGTGCGAATGTATAGCCTTCGTGGCCACCCGCTGCGATACTTACAATGGCATCCTCTCTCGGAGAGAGCAGGCCCAGACTAAGGGCAAGAGTCAGCTTCAGGTTGCCGCCGAAACCTACTTTATATTTTCGCGCCAGGTCGCGGATGAAGTTCATATTCATCTGTTCATCGATGGCAAAACCGTGGGTACCAACTTTACAAACCTCTACCATGACCTTAGTCGCATCACCACAAATAAAAAAGGACGAAGTGGTACCGGAATCGTTGATTATCTTGGTTGACGCCTGGCAGTTTGGAGTTACGTACTCCCGGAAAGTTTCCGGTCTGATCTGGGAAGCCACAGGATCCACATTGGCGATGATATCACATCCCATCTCAACATAGAATTCTGCTGCTCTCGCGCCAATCTCACCGGCGAATTTGCATACTTCTGCGGCAAATTCCTTATGTTTATAAACATCCGTAAAAATGCGAACGCCGGCCAGATGAGCGCCTAAAGTCAAGGGACCACAAAAAAGACCCATCAAACAGCAGTCCAGCTCGTCAAGTTGGGGTCTGGCAATCCTTGCCGCCTCATAGAGTACCGGCCACCGGCCCGATTCTTTTGTGGGGAGCTTGAGCCCTGCGTCGGCAGGCGTCTTGTCAGAACATGGATGGGTCGTCACAGATGGAACATTGTCCGGCCACCATTTTAGGTCGCATCCCACAGAGTTGGCCTCTACGGAAAGGTCAAATACCAGGGGAATCCCATCTGCTTTATACCTTTTCGCTGCATTAACCACACCTTTTGCCAGGAGCTCAGGATCTTTCAACATCTTGTCCGCAGGTTCATTAATTAGAAAGGCGCAATGAACTCCAGCATAAGGAACCCAAGGGGGAGTATCAGTTCTTTTTCCCCTATAAGCATCTATTAACTTCTGTTTGGCCATGTGTTACCTCCTTCTTTGTAAGGTGTTATTTTTCGTTTATCTACGAACTCTTTTCCCTTACCTAAATTTTTCACCTCCTTTCTTTAGATATTTATTAGCTAAGTTAGTGCTCATCATATTTTTTTCAGAGCATGTGTTCTAGCTAACCCTCGTGATTACAAATTGATTACAACAGAAACAACTATTAGTCAAATCAAAATTTCTATCTCTCATTTATAATAAAAAATCAAGCTGTTATGACTTTACATAACTTCATTCATTCAACGAGGATAATACCATAGTAATTAAAAGATTCACTTCTGTGTTTTGCAACTTTTGAAGTCTTTCCAAGATTCTGAAGCGTTCCAATCACGTCAATGGAAAAGGATTCAACAGAAGGCCTCCTCTCTTTAGGAAAACGGCAATCATCCGGATAGGTGCACTCTTTGCAAAGGGCACAGGTTTCGCCAACCAGGCTGAAAGCCTTGTAATATCCTTCCAGAAAGAGTAAACGCTCTAAGCTTATTGTCCCTTTCCAGTAACGTACCTGGTTAGCCCTTTTTTTACCGTTATCAAGATAAAAATCAGGACAACTCTGATTCCCTACAAGAAGAAGCGCTATGGAATATTCTCTAAGGATAGCGCGAACCTTTTCCGGACCAGGTGTGGCAGGTGGACAACACCAGTTTGTATTATAACGGTTACAACCGTAGCAACATTTCAAGTGAACCCATTCTGCAACAGCAATTTCCTCAATGTTAAATGGAAAAATCGCTTTTATTCCATAATCATTTCCCTTTTTAAGAAGGCTTTGAATTAGCGAATGGGATATACCCTCATTATTTTTAAAGGGTACAACTTTTTCAGTTTGCATGAAATTATTCTCCATCCTTTGATTCTAATTCAAACTTTATCCTCACTTCCCGTGGCAGAGCCATCTCCATTGCCACTTCAGCGGCTTTCAAGATAGCTACGGGAATGGGACAAGAGGGATGACACCCTGCACGCTCCGCGGAAAGAAAAACCGGATTCCGTCTTACAGGCACGAATAGCTCGCTCAATGTAATTTTTTTTAGCGACTTTGATATTCGCTGAATTTGTTTGCACTCTGAACCGTCAATCTTGAGTGTTACCAACTTTTTATTCTGCTTGCGTGCTTTAACAACACAAGAAAATCCACAGATTCCGGGTTCTACGGCCATGCATATATCATTGGACTTATCGCCACGCTGTTGTTCTATTGTTTTCATTGACAATTTCCGATTGAAGATTTAAATTTAATAAAATTATTTTTCATTCTTCAATCTACAATCTGCAATCTTCAATAGTCAATCCAAACTCTACTTTTGGTGGAGAATTTCATCAGGTACAATTCCCTCTAAGTGCGGAAATTCGTCCGTCATATGCGGTATCTGCAGGGCTTCCATAAACTCGTCCTGAAAATTGCCTTCCACCGTCAGCTCGATATACTCCACATTTCGAGAAACCCAGTTGGCTTCCTTGCGTTTGTCACGATTTAAAAGCGCTGCCCTGCATCCATCTCCTGCGGCATTTCCCACGGACAGGATCTTTTCGATTTCACAATCAGGGAAGAGTCCCATGACAAGGGCCTTCTCACGGTCCACGTGGGTTCCGAAGGCGCCTGCGATCTTTACCTTATCAACTTTTTCCAGACCCA
>JAUVVS010000151.1 GCA_030604545.1 Deltaproteobacteria bacterium
ATTAAATCCAGTACTAATTGAATCGTCTCTAATGAATAACAAAGATGAAAATTCCGACAATGAGCAGGTAAAACTGACCTTTTCTGATTTAGACCTATCAAGGCAGCTTTTCGGAGAACAAAACAGCAACCTCAAAATAATTGCAAAAGCAACGGTTGTTACTATCAATGCAAGAGGTAACACAGTATTTATTAAAGGCGATAGTATTGCATCACGTCTTGCACAAAATATACTAAAGCAGCTTTATGGTTTGCTGGAAGATAGATATCCTATTTATCCGAATGATATCGATTATGCAATTCGAGTGCTCAGCGAAGATGATCGTATCAACCTAAAAGATATTTTCCTGGATACTGTATATATCACATCAAAAAAACATTTAATAACTCCTAAAAGCAAAACGCAAAAAGAATATATTGATGCCATGCGAAACTATGATATAGTTTTTGGAATAGGGCCGGCCGGCACGGGAAAAACATATCTGGCAATGGCAATGGCTGTTGCGGCGCTTTCAAAAGGGGTGGCAAGTCGTATAATTCTCACCAGACCTGCTGTCGAAGCCGGTGAAGCACTTGGATTTTTGCCTGGTGATCTTGCGGAAAAGATTGATCCATATTTAAGACCGCTTTATGATGCGCTTCATGATATGATGAGATTTGAAAAGGTATCAAGCCTGATGCAGAAGGGGGTTATTGAGGTCGCACCAATTGCCTTTATGCGTGGCCGAACCCTGAACGATTCCTTCATTATTTTGGATGAGGCACAAAATACCACATCTGAACAGATGAAGATGTTTCTGACTCGTATTGGATTCAGTTCAAAGGCCGTTATAACAGGCGATATAACCCAAATCGATCTTCCGGCCAACAGGTCTTCAGGACTCATAGAGTCAAAAGAAATCTTACAGGGAATAGATGGAATAAAGTTTGTCTTTTTCTCAAAAACCGATGTAGTCAGACATAGATTAGTTCAGGATATTATTAAGGCATATGAAGAAATGGAGATAAGAAAGCAAAGCGCAAAGAACAAAGAGATAAGAGCATAATCCGTAAATATCAAACTAGAACCAGCAAATGAATATCAAAAAAAAGAAAAAATCACTTAAAAAGTTCTTAGATCCCAGCGACTATTTTCGTTGGGGCGTTTTATCAGTTATTACGATACTATTCATCGTCATTCTATATCCGAGTCTTGCTGTCATAAAACATTCCTATAAATTAGGGGATGTAGCTAAAAGGGATATCAAGGCACCAAAGGATTTTTTTATTGAGGATATGGAAGCAACAGAAAGAAAACGCAAGCAGGCTCTGGAAGGAGTTTTGACTGTCTACGATCATGATACAACCCTTTTAAGAAAACTGACTCAACATGTTAATCAAGCTTTTGCTGATCTTCGAGTTGTTTTCGAGGCGGAAACAAAGGACCAAATTGAAGCTACATCTAAAACAGCCAAGGTATCTCTTACCTGGTCTGCCAAAGGAAAACCATCCGTACATGATCTGGTCTGGCAAATGAAAAAAAATTTTGAGGAAAAAAGCGGATTATCCGTCGGTAAAGGTGCTTATAAAATCCTCGAGAAAGAAAAATTTTCAAAAAGCATTTCAAATTTTATCATACAAATTTTATCACAAATATTAGAAAATGGCGTAGTATCAAATAAAGATATTCTGATGCGGGAATCCGATAAAGGGGTTGTGTTAAGATCCATCGGCACAAAAAAAGAAAAGGTTGTTCGAAACTTAAAGCATTTTTACGGACTTGACCAGTCAAAAACCATGGTTAGAATCATTGGTCAGCCCCTGCTAAAAGATCATAACTACATCTTGCGAAATCTGATTGTAGACTTTGTTCAAAGTCTAATCCAACCCAATATCACATTAAACAGAAGTGAAACCGAAGAGAGGAAAAAAAAGATCGCCTTGGAAATCAAGCCGATTCTTTACAAAATAAAAGCTGGCGAAATGCTGCTGCGTGAAGGCGAAAGAGTTACTGACCTCCAACTCTTAAAATTGAAAGCTATTCAAGCCCAAACAAAAAAGGGGCAGATCTTTGCAAGCAGCATTGGAGCCGCAATGATATTAATATGTCTCCTTGTGACGACATATTTACTTCATATGAAACAACAAAACAAGGTTGAGCATGACCACCATAGGAATCTAATCTTAATCGGCAGTATTTTTATTACCTTTCTTTTTCTTGTTAAGATATCAGCATCCTTTTCTGAATTCCTGGCTCCAAACACACTCTTTCCTATATCGGCATCATCAATATATTTTGGTATTCCACTTGCTTCAGGTGCCATGACCATATGCATCTTTTTGGGTCTTAACATTGCCGTTCCCTTTGCAGTTGTGATTTCAGCTTGCACGGCAATAATATTTCAAAGCAGATTTGAAATTTTCGTCTACTTCTTTATTAGCAATGCCATGGCTGCCTATTGGGTACAGAATTGCAGGGAACGTAAAATATTTATTAAAGCCGGTGCAAAACTTGGCTTATTGAATGTTGTGTTATCAACAGCGATAGGCTTCTATATAGCAGAATATTCAGGCTTGAAATTCTTATGGGACTGGTCCTTTGCTTTTATGGGCGGCATCGTAGCAGGTATTTTAACGGCAGGCATTGTCCCTCTTGCAGAAATCGCCTTTGATTACAAAACAGATATCACGCTCCTTGAACTTGCGAACCTTGATCGGCCTATTCTTCACAGACTTATGATAGAGGCTCCCGGAACTTATCATCATTCTGTCATTGTGGGTTCCATGGTTGAAGCAGCAGCATCTGAAATAGATGCCAATCCTCTCCTATCAAAAGTAGGCGGATATTACCACGACATTGGCAAGATCAAAAAGCCGTTATATTTTATTGAAAATCAGACAAACGGCAAGAACAGGCATGACAAGCTGGCGCCTTCCATGTCTAGCCTCATCTTGCAAGCCCACATAAAAGATGGTGTTGAGATAGCCAAGAAGAACAAACTGGGTCGGGTCATAATAGATGCCATAAAGCAATCGCATGGAACAAGCATTATAAGCTACTTTTATGAAAAAGCAAAGCGACAGAAAGGCAAAGACAAAGTCAAAATCGACGACTATAGATATTCCGGTCCCAAGCCAAAAACCAAGGAAGCAGGTCTTATTATGCTGGCAGACGTAGTTGAAGCTGCATCAAAAACCCTTAACCATCCAACACCATCCAGGATTCAGGGACTAGTTCAAGATCTCATAAACAAGGTTTTTTCAGACGGGCAGCTCGATGATTGTGGGTTTACATTAAAAGATCTGCATAACATAGCAAAAAGCTTCAATAAAATATTAAATGGTATATACCATCATCGCATCGAATACTCCAATAGCCCTGTTAGCAATAATGGAAAGGGAAAAGATGGGAGTCATAATAGACAACAGGCAAAAGAAATACAAGATACCTCTGAAAAGAATAGAGCAAACAACACAGGCCATCTTAAACGCCTTGGACTCTCCTGATGGAGAACTTTCCATACTTATTGTTGATGACCAGCAAATAGAGGTACTAAATAAAGAATATCTCAATAAAGAAGGTCCCACAAACGTTATTTCCTTCCCCATGCGAGAGGGCAAATTCTTTAATATAAATCCACAGCTTCTTGGTGATGTAGTTATTTCTATTGAAACTGCCGGACAAGAGGGAAAATTAGCTGGAATCACCATGGAAGAGCGGTTTATACAACTTTTGGTACACGGTATCCTTCACCTTTTTAGTTATGATCATGAGAAAACAAAGCAAGAAGCTCATAGAATGGAAAAAAAGAGTAAAAATCTTTTGAAATTAATCGAAGCGCTCTAAACCCAAATCTGGAGATTCACCGATGGCCGGGTTAACTGTTAATATTGATCATGTTGCTACTTTAAGAGAAATAAGAAAGGTTGCTTATCCTGATCCTATAGCATCAGCAGTAATAGCCGAATTGGCTGGAGCTGGCGGCATTTCGGTTCGTCTCAGAGAAGATAGATGTCACATCCAGGACCGAGACGTTCGGATCCTTCGAGAGGTTGTTCAGACGCGACTTATAATGCAAATAGTTTCAACCCCGGGAATGGTTGGAATTGCACTCGATATTAAGCCTGATATTGTTACCGTGATACCAAAAGATCAGGAAAGGTTTTCAACTGAGGGCGGATTGGATCTTATTGTTCATAAAGACACTATTGCTGAAACCGTTGCAACACTGCAAAACAACGGTATTTCAGTAAGTGTCTTTATAGACCCTGAGCCCGAACAGATAAAGCTTGCCCACCAGATAAATGCCAACACGGTTGAAATTTATGCTGGAGCATTTTGCACGGCAACATCATCTAAAAAAAGAAACCAGGCTTTTTCTAAAATTGTAGATGTTGTCAAACTCGCTAAAAAGCTGAAACTCAATGTTGGTATCGGCCGTGGATTATGCTATAACACCATAAAGAGTTTCAAAGGATTGTATGAAATAGACGAATACTACATTGGTCACAGTATAATATCAAAGGCTGTTCTTATTGGTATGGAAAAAGCCGTAAGGGAGATGCTGGTTCTGATAACAAATAACGGATAACACCTAATTGGGTTTTTTGCTCAATTTGGCACTTTTATTTATACGAGACCTTGGAGCTAATTATGTATCTTGTAACCGCAAATGAGATGCGGGAAATGGATCGGCAGACCATTGAAGGATTTGGAATCCCGGGAAGGGTTCTAATGGAAAATGCAGGACGCGGGGCAACTCGAATTTTTTTTGAAAATTTTAATTGCGATGCAAATAAAAAAGTGGGTATTGTAGCCGGGCGTGGAAACAACGGCGGAGATGGTTTTGTTATTGCTCGTTACCTTTTACAAAAAGGCGTAAAAGTTACCGTATACCTCCTTTCAGAGCAAAGTAATGTTAAGGGGGATGCTGCTTCAAACCTTAAGCTTCTGAGTCTTCTGGACATTCCTGTTTTTGAAATGCCGGACAAAAAAGCTTTTTCAGAACACAAAAGTTCATTACTACATCAGAACATCTTGGTGGATGCTATACTCGGAACCGGGCTGAAATCGGATGTAAGGGGATATTATAAGGGGGTCATCGAGTTTATAAACCATTCAAACAAGCCGGTTTTTGCCGTGGACATACCGTCAGGCCTGAATTCAGATACGGGTCAGCCTTGTGGCTCCTGTATTCATGCAAACACTACTGCAACTTTTGCATTTGCCAAAACAGGTCATCTCCTCTTTCCCGGTGTAAATTATACCGGCAATCTTGCAATAGTTGACATTGGTATACCCTCTCATATTGTAGAGAAAGTAAGCCCATTGCAACACCTCATAACATCGGAATTAATTCGCAATCTATATAAAGAAAGGCCTTCTGACGCTCATAAGGGCAATACAGGCCACCTACTGGTCGTAGCAGGCTCTCCGGGAAAAACCGGTGCAGCAGCAATGACTGCCATATCAGCCATGAGGGCGGGAGCCGGGCTTGTAACGCTCGGGGCGCCTAAGAGCTTAAATGCGGTTTTAGAATCCCAGGTTCTTGAAGCAATGACATTCCAACTTGAGGAGACCGCAGACGGCATGCTTGATGAATCGTCGTTTGATACGATACTAGATCTTCTGAAAAATAAAAAATGTCTTGCCATTGGTCCCGGCGTCGGAACAGCAGATAAAACAAAAAATTTGATTTGTCGAGTTATTCAGCATTGTACTGTACCGATGGTCATTGATGCTGATGGTTTAAACAGCCTTGTCGGCAATACAAAATTTTTAAAGAACCTTAAAGCTCCGGCTATCTTGACCCCACACCCCGGGGAAATGTCGAGACTTATTGATATTAGTCCCAGTATTATTCAGAGAGATCGAATAAATTACGCACGTGATTTTGCAAAAAAATTTAACGTCCATCTGATACTTAAAGGTGCGAGGACGGTAATTG
>JAUVVS010000215.1 GCA_030604545.1 Deltaproteobacteria bacterium
AGAGCTTTATGATCTGTGAAGCTCCAGCCTTTTTCAAAATTGCACGAAGGCAGGTTCGGATGCCTCTCATCGGTTTCTCTGCCCCATGGACTATTTCCGGAACACATGTTAGAAAAAATTAGACTTGGTAAGCCATTTGATTGACATAGTTCAAGTTCCATTATGGCCGCAAACTTATCCACCCAGGAAAGGAAATCTCCATCTCCTGTTATCCTCCATTTATGGCCATCTCCCAACGACAACTGATATCCTCTGTCATATTTGTTTGTTACCCAACACTTCATAAGGATTCCATCTCTTAATACACCTATTATTTGCCGAAAATCCCTGACTTACATAGTCCAGCAGCGCTACCGCCCTTGCAGGGTTGCGGCGGGGCATCCGTGAACCCGGGTTTGCACAATTTTTGCCCGAAAGCAGCCTTCATCCCGTCTAAAAGGATAACCTTCGGCTTAGAATACTCCATAAGAGCAGCCGCCTGGTTGAATTGTTTATTACTATAAAAAGCTAGAGTTTTAATTTTGGGATGATCCATGAAACAAATCTCCTACTTTCATGATTTTGATTCGATCATTTGCAGAACAATATTTTTCCAGCCTTCCTTCCCTTCCATCGCTTCGCCCCAAAAAGTTAACTTTAGGACGTAAAAGTGAAAAAATAGATTATCAAAGTATTTGACATATTCTGGTCTCCGGGAAAAGTCCACTTTTTCTTGCCTCCTCACAATACCAAAATGGTGACCACAGATTCTTGCTGATATAGTAATTTTGGGCAATACAACCTCCCAGGCAAATTCTTTTCATCAAACAATCCTTGCAAATCCCTTGAATTTTCCTGGGCAGCCCCTCACGGAGTTCGTTCAGCAGCAATGTTTTGTTCCAAACATCAGCCAAACAATCCCTTGCTGCATGGCCAAAGACCAATTCAGGGACAGTTTCTCCAATACCACACAGAGCATAGGAGCCATCAGATAATACACCCAGGATGCCAAGGATCCCGCAGACACCAACACCCGTCCCATTATCTGCAAACAGCTTCCCAAGGGGGCTGAATGCCACTGGATGATCATAGTATAGAGGCAAAATTGTTGAGGCGAAAAGAGTATTTTCCAGCCATCGTCCAAGCTCCACAAGCTCCTCAATAGGCAAGGTCTCCTTCGCCTCATGCAGTCTCTCCCCTCTTCCTATGTGCTGTACAGGATTGAACTTAACCGAACCTGCCTCCAGAGATTCAGCCAGATGAATAACAGGCTCCATGTGATCCCTGTTACGCTTCATAACCGACATAATGACCTGAGGTTTTAAGCCTGCCCTGACCAGGTTCCGGATACCTTCCAGGGCTGATTCAAAAGAACCCTCCACTCCGCGAACCCATTCGTGAATTTCAGCATCTGCGCCATCTAAGCTGACCGAAACCAAGGGATTCTTACATGTGGCTATTTCTTTAGCCAATTCAGGAGTACAGAGGATACCGTTTGTCTCCACGGTAAGGTTGATCCCCTCAGAACGAATTACCTTTAATATTTTAAAGATATGAGGATGGAGCAGCGGCTCACCACCAGTAAGTTTAATACCGGAAAGCCCTAATGGCTTTGCCTGTTGAATGATTGAACGAAACAGATCTATATCCAGTGCAGGATAAGATTGGTCAGATGACTGGTATTTTGGGGTTATCCAGCAATGGCGG
Organism: Deltaproteobacteria bacterium; assembly: GCA_030604545.1. Taxonomy (GTDB): domain Bacteria; phylum Desulfobacterota; class Desulfobacteria; order Desulfobacterales; family JAUVVS01; genus JAUVVS01. Next base: position 1,687 of record JAUVVS010000215.1, read on the forward strand.
CAACGCAGGTTGCACCCCTTTGTCAGATAAAAATAGATTTGGTTTAATGGATATTCTAGGGTCTGATTTTCACAAATCTTCACCCGGCAACCTTCCTCCCTTTTCAAGAAATTGTTTAAGACAGGCATCGGGGCTTGGATGGTTTTCCTCCCCCAAAATAGTGTAGGCCAGCGCCGGACAACTGCCGGTACAGTAAGGTATATATTCGCATCCTCTGCAGAATTCAAAATCACTAAGGGGAATATTCCTTCGCTCCCTTAAAATGATAAGTTCAGGATGGTCCAGCCAGATTTCCCTGAGATCATCTTTGTTTATTCGACCCAGTGCAATATGGCTCATCTGAATGCATGGAACCATGATCCCATCTGCTCGCACCGCCATATTAGACATCACTCCGCCACAGGCTGCTAAATACCCTCGCCCCGGCATGGCTTGCCTGCCTTCTCTGCGCGCTCGCTCTATTTTTATCCAATTTTCTGCCTCTGCCAGAGGACCCGCAGCAGCGCTAATGCGGCCATTATATTTTTTTTTTGAGTTTCAATAAGATCTCCATGGCTGATGAACGTTCCTCAACCGTAAGCTGTACTTCGTCCTTGTTATACCGGCAGAGCCCCATATAAGAGGCAGCATTGGTCGAAAAACCTGAAAGCCCAAGATCTTCCAGTAACAGCTTAGCAATTTCCTCAAGGTCCTTTACATTCTGTTTATGTATGGTAACCCTTACCGCAACGGGAATTTGATATCTCTTGAGCTTTTTAAGCCCCTCAACGGCCTTAAGAAAACTCCCATCACCTCTGCAGACATCATGGGTCAGAGAAGTTGAGCCGTCTATTGAGACCTGTACAGAATTACAGCGTCCTGTTGATGCTAGAAAAGCTACCATTTCATCATTAATCAACGTGCCGTTACTCAGAATGCTGAAGCGCATCCTGTTTTGGACTATTCCTTCAATGATATCTTTCAAGTCTTCTCTGAAAAAGGGTTCCCCTCCCTCAATGGTGATCTCCATAACAGCGCAGTGGTTTAACTCTTCGAAAAACTGGAGCCATTCTTCTTTGGGTAGGTCATAAGCAACATCTCCTGCGCTTGTGAAATAGGAGCAGTACTTGCATCTTAGGTTACATCCGTTCGTTATCGACAAATCCAGCGACTTTGGTGTTTTCATTACCTTTTTGGCATCACAATTCATAGCCCGCCAATCCATTCTCAATAAGATCGTCTATAAACTCTTTAATATGTTTTTCTACGTCATCAGGTACATTCTTACAGGTCAAACGTATCTCCCTCCGGACATCTTCAAGAGTATGTTGCCCGTCAAGACGCTTCCATATAAATACGCTTACCGGATTGAGTCCAAAGGCATCCGCCGTATCCGGATCAAAGAGGATGGCCCAATCATCGAACTCTTCTCTTAGCACTACCGTAGGACTGGCTATTGGATTTGCTTTAGATACCATGATTTCTCTCCTAAAATGTAACTTAAATTGAGAATTGAGATTTTTAAATGTTCCTATTCAAGGTTTTTGATATGGTCTACTAGCCATTCTTTATACGCCCAAAACTTAACAAATGAGTCAAGTTTTTAGGTTGAATGATTCTGATGCTAGTTTCTGGATGTGGTATCTGAAGGAATCAAAAAAAATAACTATTACTCTTATCGGAAAAAATATTATATAGCCTTTACCATTATTTACTAAAATAGTAAATTTAAAAAAAATCAGGGTAACCGCAAAATTATAAGGGATGTAGTCAGATAAAGGTCAAAATTAGAATTGCCGGTTAGTGGAAGGGGATATCAAACAATTTTTCACATTTACGAGCAAGGGAAGGATTAAGGTTAACGGCCTTTTGTAGGACACCAAGGCCTAAGGGATCACCAATACGCCACAGATAAGACCCTATAAAAAAGTGGAGCCCTGCGTCTTGGGGAGCAAAATGCAGCGCCTGGCCAAAAGCTTTGCGGTAACCGATTTCCTCTTCTTCAACATGACTCATCAAATACCCCAGTTTTGCCCAAAAAAGTGACCTGGCAGGCTGAAGTTCCAGGGCTCTATACATTTCCCGAATAGCTTTTTGCCGGTTGGTTCTCTGTTCGTCGCCGGAATTTTCCTCTGCAAATCCTTTCTCTTCATACCATCTGGCCAAAAAATAATGCCGATAAGGGCTATTGTTCCACAAGGGCATAACCCGGGCCATGGGCATTTCTTTAAGGACCTGCTCCCGGAAATTTCGATCGCCCACGGATTTATAACCTCCACGGCCATATCCCCCCCTTAGGGCAGCGACTATCAAAAGCAGAATCAATCCCATCAGAAGGCCATAACTCATTCTCCAAAATCCGTCCCTATGATTGTGCAATATGTTGTTAGACTGAAATATGATGCTATTGATAATGCTAAGTGTTTGTTTCAACAACATATTGCACAATCGCTGTTTGTGACATTTGGCATTTTTCCTTGCCAAATGGCATAAACCGGCGGGATTAAGCCCCGGCCCCGGCATTTTCCTCCCTTTTTGCCCCCTAACAGTCATTCCGCAAATAACCACAAAGAGCATCATATTGGCAAAGATATAAAAATTAAAGGTAATTAAACTATGGAGCAAAAAGCAGAACATAGCAGTATAGCATCCTAAGCGTATATACTCCGCTGCCTCAAAATTACTGCTTATCCTCTCTTTGCCTTTTGCCCAGCGTATGACCCCCAAGAGAAACAAAACCAGGCCGAGGGATAGCAGGATAATCCCTCCCATACCCAACTCTGCCCAGCGCGTGAGAAAAGCGTTATGCGTATACGACCAGATCCTCCACCTTTCTGACCGGCGTTATAATTGATCAAATCCTCCCAGCCACCCACAACACTCGCGACACTCTC
>JAUVVS010000212.1 GCA_030604545.1 Deltaproteobacteria bacterium
ACATATTTTCATGGAAATTAAAGAAAAATATGGTGAGTCATTCACGATGTGCTTAACCTTTTCAATATAGTCCGGATTTAGTCTTTTCATATGCCCCCATTAGTTACATTATTATCCTAAAAAATTTTAAACTATCCCTAAGAAATAAAATAGCGAATAAGATCAATATTATTCCTAAAAAATTGATTGTGTAAACATAATTATTACTTTTTAAAAAGAAGCGTGATTTTCCGATAACAACAGACACAAACACTTTTGAACCAACAAGGAGTAAGTAAAAAAATAGAATAAAAAATGATGCCGAAAAGATACTATGATTAAAAGCTTTTATTACCATAGGCGCGCCGATTGTAAACCAGAACATGTAAGGGTTCGGGTTTAAAAAATTTGTGATAACCCCCTTTTTAATTGATTGCGGTTTTACATCCTTAACATCAATATCTGCGCCTTTGAAAGATATACTTTCATAGCCCAGATAAACGAGAAATGCACCTCCAAATAAAGAAATTACGCCTAATACCGGCAGCATGTCTGATAAACGAGAGAGGATAAATATGGTTGTAAATACGATTGGTAGGTCTGTTAAAAGAGGTGCAATTGAAATCTTAATGCCTTCCTTTATGCCGTGTTTTAGGGTTTCGGAAACCACCAATGTCAACAGAGGCCCAGGTGTTAGACCTCCACTAAGACCAAAAACAATTCCCGAAAACAAGAAGGTAATTTCTGATGTCATTTTTAAAGAATATTGGATGTCCCTATTTCACAGATCTCAAAGGTTTATGCGGTTTCTTTCACTTTTCCGGAAACGAGTTTAAAGATCGGCTCAGGGCTATATTTAAATGATTTTTTGCAAAGTAATTCAATAAGCTCCTTTTTCATTATAAAATGTCTCCAATACTTTTTTGATCATACAGGAGTGAGATGATTTTAGTCTTTATGCATTATGTCATCTTCATCTTGCTAATCCTGTCCAATAGTAATAAAATGTTGATTTTATATTGATGATCAGATAAAAAAGCCCCCACCGAAATGGAAGAAGCCTTATAAATGGGATTCAGTGGAGGCTGTGAGTAAGGAAAACTGGTGACAGCACTCCTTCAACTCAAAGAAATCCATATCAATAAAAAACATACAGGTCAATCTAAAATCCTTAATAAAAATGTTCAATTGCGATTTTACAACCGACATACTTTTACATTGTATCCTAACTAAGGGATTTGGTGCATGATGCGCGGTTTTCCAGGAAGTGTGAATATAAGAAAATATTTTTTTATTCTATTTTTCAATTTTGCTATTGGACTTTTTCTTTACTTTCCTGCTTTTTCGATAGCCAAAGAGCCTGCAAACCCATATATTGCAATGTCAGGCGGACTTTCCAGCGAGAGTCAGTCGGCTCATGAGCCTTTAAACGAAGATAGTGGGCCTGCCGAAATCTTTACTCTTGAGCGTACTATCGAAAGTGCAATAAAAGCCAATATCAGGCTAAAGGCATCCAGAGAAGGAACAAAGGCCTCATTTTTTGCAAAAAAAAATCAACGTACATATTTTTTTCCAACTCTGAATTCAACCTATCAGTATAAACATAACGACGAAGAAAATCGGCATCAATTGTTTGGTGTAATAAGCCCCCAAGATGAATATACATTTGCTGTTTCATTCACTCAGCCTATTTTTGTAGGTTTTTCACTTCTTAACCGGTTTAAGATCGCAGAACTCGGCCTTGATGTTGCGAAAATCAATGAAAAGCTTATACGACAAGAGATTATTTTTGAAGCAAAAAAAGCTTTTTTTTCGCTTTTAAAGGCTCAAAAGCTTATGACAATTTCCAAGGAAACGGTTAAACAACTTGAAGCGCACAAGGATGTAGCAAACAATTTTTATGAGGTCGGCATGACCCCGTTAAATGATTTGCTTAAGGCACAAGTTGAGCTGGCAAATGCAAGACAGGATTATATTGTAGCCCAAAATAATTTGGATATTGCCAAATCGAATTTTAATACTATCCTTCGCCGACCTATTAATTCACCTGTTGAAATTAAGGACGTTCTTGACTATTCACCGTTTGAAAAGGAAATCAACTACTGTCTGGATGTGGCTGAAAAAAATCGTCTCGAAATTAAAATTATCGATCTAGAAGTTGAAATTGCAGAAAAGAAATTAGATATTGAACAAAAAGATTATTATCCATCGATAAGTCTTACGGGTAACTATTACCGGCTTGGAACCGAATGGGATGTAAACGGTGGAGGGGGTATAAGTGACCCGGAAGGCTGGAATATTACAGCTGTAGCATCATGGAATTTTTGGGAGTGGGGAAAAACCAGGTATGGCGTTAAAGAAAAATTGAGCCGTCTTTCTTATATACGTTACAAGAGAGCTGAAATTCATGACAATATTAGCCTCGAAGTGAAACAGGCTTATCTTAAAACCAAAGAAGCTGAGAAAAAAATCGCTACTGTAGAAAAAGCCATTGAGCAAGCAAAGGAAAACTTCAGGATAAATAAAGAGCGTTATAAAGACCAGGTGGCTACATCGACGGATGTATTGGATGCACAAACGTTACTTTCCAGAACCACGACAAATTATTATAATGCATTGTATGATTATAAGATTGCAAAGGCTTCTCTATACAGGGCAACGGGTCAGGAAGTTTTGAAATGATCGACGAGAACAGCAAAAACTTAATTATTCGAATGTTTCATGTTCATAAGAATTACGGATCAAAAAATGCAATAATTGATATAACTCTTGATATTCCGCAAAACGAATTTCTTTTTATAAGTGGCCCAAGCGGAGCAGGTAAAACCACCTTGCTGAAACTTCTTTATCTTGGAGAATCCGTTTCTAAGGGACAGGTGCTGATAGACGGTATGAATTTGTCAAGGATTTCTCGAAAACGGATACCTTTTTTAAGACGGAAGTTTGGGATAATATTCCAGGATTATAAACTGATTCCCTCAAAGACCGTATTTGAAAATGTTGCACTTGTTCTTGAGGCGAAGGGTATAAAAAAGCGTTTAACCCAAAAGAAGGTAAGAAATATCCTAAGAGTAGTTGGAATGGAGGACAGACCGGATTCTTTTCCTCCTAGCCTGTCTGGCGGTGAACAGCAAAGAGTTGCCATTGCGAGAGCCGTTGCAGGTGATCCCAAAATTATTCTAGCTGACGAACCAACCGGCAGCCTTGACTCCGAGTCGGCCGATATTATACTTGATCTTCTTAAAAGGTTCCATAAACGTGGCACAACTGTTATCATTGCAACTCATAGCAAGGAACTGATTCATAAAACCGGTGGTCGAGTAATTTACCTTAAAAAAGGGCGACTTATGAAAGAAACTTGATGGCCCTAACACTGACAAACCAGTACCAAAAAAAGAAATCCGAAATCCAATATGATAATCCTATTTTTTAAACGAGCCCTAAAGGATATACTTAACAATCGATTCCTGAACGTAGTAACCATTATTACGATAGCTTTATCAATTCTTATTGTTAGTGCTTTTATTCTTTTTTTTGTAAATACCAGTGACATAATGAATTCCTGGAAAAAGGGTATAAGATTAATGGTATATCTTAAACCGGGTGTTACAGAAGGTAAGAGACTGGCGATAAAGTATAAAATTCAAAACATGGATGGGGTTCAGGATGCCAGGTTCATATCAAAAGATGAAGCTTTAGAACGTTTTAATAACCAGATGAAACGCCAATCATCACTGCTAAAAAATTTAAAGGAAAACCCTTTGCCTGATGCCTTCGAGATCCGCATGACAGCAGCATCTCAAAACAGTGAAAAGATTGAGCTGCTCGCTTCTCAAATTGAAACGCTTCCTTCCGTAGATGAAGTAGAGTACGGGCAGCTATGGCTTGGACGATTTACAAGTATATTTAACCTGTTTAGATTAACGGGGTACGCAATGGGATGCATCTTCTTTATGGCAACTGTGTTTATCGTGGCCAATACAATACGCCTTGTACTCTATTCAAGGCGTGAAGAGGTTGAAATAATGCGGCTGGTTGGGGCTGCCGATAGATTTATTAAGGCTCCCTTTTACATCGAAGGTCTTATTCAAGGAGCACTTGGTGGGTTTATCGGTCTTTTTGTATTGTTTATCACTTTCATATATGTCTCTTCGAGAGTTGAACAGGGTTTCTCATTCAATCTTTTAAGCATCAGGTTTCTTTCGCCCGGGATTATCTTTTTAATAATACTATGTAGCATGTTTGTCGGATGGTTGGGGTGTTTTCTTTCTTTAAAACAATTTTTAAAGGTATAAAACAATTTTTCGGGTTCTTCTCTTTGAATAGAATGGGACATCTTCAAACAACGCTAAGAGACCTTTGCAAAACGCCCCCTTTTGCCCAATTTCTGTGCCTGCCCCGTGAAATGCGGAGCCTATTTCTCTGGGGTCAGGCTCAAATTTTAATCCTCAAAATACTCAATGTATTCCTGTGGTTAAAATTTTCGCCTTTCTTGAACTTGAATCCCGCTTGAGCGGGAAGCATTTTTCAAATGTCTCGTTTAGATATATTAGCAAAAGTATTAGGCGAAGGCAAGGCGAAGATCCCGAACTTGATGCAGGGGGCGTAAC
>JAUVVS010000149.1 GCA_030604545.1 Deltaproteobacteria bacterium
GAATTTGGCCAAGGACCAGGGTGTGCGGTTTGAGGTATAAATAGGCATGCGATTACTGGAGTACCAGGGAAAACAGCTTATGGCGAATCGGGGGATAGTCATACCCTCAGGTAGTATGATCACATCCTTACAGGATCTTGATGGATTGGAATATCCTCTATTTCTTAAAGCACAGGTCCCAGTCGGTAAACGTGGCAAGGCTGGTGCAATTCGGACCGTAAGTGACGTTAGTGAGGCGGTGGTTGTCGCTGAGGAGCTATTTCGCATAACAGTCGGTGGCTATCCAGTGTGTGCGCTCCTGGCGGAGGAGCCGGTGGGAATCCAGCAAGAACTTTATCTGGCAGTACTCATCGATAAAAAGATTAACCGACCTCTTGTGATGGCCAGTCAGGCAGGTGGAATGGATATCGAGGCTGTTGCCAAAAAGAGTCCTGAGAAATTTTTTAAACAATACTTCGGCCTCCATACAGGAATCCAGGATTTTCAATTGCGATATCTTGCCAAATCTCTTGATCTTGAGAAACCGGCTCCATTTTTTAATCTGGTGAAACAGCTGATTACCTTGGCTCGGGAAGTCGATGCCACCCTGTTGGAAATCAATCCGCTGGCCATTACTTCTAAGGGCTTGGTTGCATTGGACGCGAAAGTAATACTGGATGACAAAGCAGCTTACCGACAAAGAGAGCTTTTTCAACAGATAATGGAAGAACAGCAAAGAATAGATAAGCGGGAAAAGTCCGAGGCTGCCCAAATGGCAGAAGCTGCGAATATCCAATATATCCCGTTGGATGGAGATATCGGGATTATCGCCGATGGGGCTGGTACTGGCATGTTGACTCTTGATATGGTCATCGATGCAGGTGGCAGAGCGGCAAATTTTTGTGAAATGGGTGGGCAAGCTAACGCTGAGTACATGGAAAAAGCCATGGCCGCGATTCTGGCCAATCCTCAGGTGAAAGCCTTGGTAGTTAGTTTGATAGGCGGACTGACCCGTATGGATGAAATGGCCGAAGGTATTGTCAATTATATAAAAAAAACCACCGAATCTGTTCCCATGGTTGTTCGGATGTGTGGTACTAAGGCAGATGTGGGAATTTCCCTACTGGAGAAGGCGGGAATCAAAACTTTTGCGGATTTGAATCAGGCTATTCAGGAAATTATTGCCAAATCCCGGGAGGTGTCTAATGGCAATTCTGATTAATAAGAAGACCAGAGTTTTGATTCAGGGAATTACCGGTAGAGCCGGATCCTTTCAGACCCAAGTGATGAAAGCGTATGGAACACATATCGTTTGTGGTGTTACACCTGGCAAAGGAGGGCAGGCGGTCAATGGGATTCCGGTTTATGACCTGGTGACAGAGGCTGTATCCGAGCACAAAGTGGATGCAGCCATAAGCTTTGTGCCTGCTTCCTTTGCAAAAGACGCCGCCCTTGAGATTATTGCCGAAAGGATCCCTTTACTTGTCTTGACAACCGAAGGGATTCCCGATCAAGATGTCGTTATGATTCTCGACCAAGCTAAGATCATGGGGATCCGTGTACTGGGACCAGATACACCGGGAATGATTTCTCCTGGAAAATCCAAGTTGGGTGTACACCCTCACACCTTATTCAAGGAAGGGGCTGTTGGGATTGTTTCCAAAAGTGGTTCTCTCTCCTATGAAGTGGGACGTGTTATGACGGCCAAGGGCATCGGTCAGTCTTCCGTAGTAGGAATCGGCGGTGGCCCCATCTGGGGGCTATCACAGGAAGCCGTTCTCGCTCTCTTTGAAAAAGACCCAGAAACAAAGGCAGTCGTTCTACTTGGAGAGGTTGGGGGCACTCTGGAGTATGACGCTGCTTGTTTTATCGAACAAAACATGAAAAAACCGGTCATTGCCCTAATTGTAGGACGAATGGCCCCAAAAGGGGCTCAAATGGGTCATGCCGGTGCTATCATCGAAGGCGAGGAAGAGACTGCCGCCAGTAAAATCGAGGCGCTCAGAAAAGCTGGAGCACTCATTGCTAAAAATTCCCTGGAAATACCAAATTTAATTAGAAAAATAGGAGTTTAACTCACCATGACTATTCATATCGATGAAAAAATATGTAAGGGGTGTGGACTTTGCGTTTATTATTGCCCTCAAAACGTCCTGTGTATGTCCAACGTTAGAAATACCAAAGGATATTATTTGGTGGCGGTTTGCAATTCAAACAAGTGCAAAGTCTGCCACACCTGTGAAATCAATTGCCCGGATTTAGCTCTTTATGTCGAAGAGGATGATAAAGTTAAAGGCTGATACTTACTATAGTTTTCTAATTATCTTTGCGTCTTAATCTTACATTTTCGAACGAACGGAAGCATTCAGAAGGATAGGCATTGAACAATATAAGAAAGTTAACACTTGGAATCATCGGGGGCATGGGTCCTGCTGCAACAGTGGACTTTATGGATAAAATCATAAAGAATACACCTGCTAAAAAAGATCAGGGTCATATTAAGATGATTGTGGACCACAATCCCCAAATACCCGATCGAACGGCACATCTTCTCCAGAATGGCGAGGATCCAACAATCCCTCTTCTCACCTGTGCAAGAAATCTTGAGCAATGGGGAGCGGATTTCATCGCTATACCCTGTAATACGGCCCATGCCTTTGTTGATGAGATACAACAAAACATTTCAATTCCCATCATCCATATGATCGAGGAAATTCTTCTCTACATTCAGAGAGTTTATGATCTCTGGGACGTTGATGATTTTGTTGAATAACTAGTATCTTGGGTATGTCCTTTAGTTAACAACATCCCGGGAGCGCCGGCCAATAAAATTGTAAAGTTTGACGGGGGGACATTCTCTGCCCACCCTGCTTCTATTTTGGCCGGAGTAACTTTTGTGAAATATCTGATAGAAAACGAGTCGGAGATATACCCCAAAATTGGACGTCTGGGCACTAAGGTTCGAAAAGGGATTGAAGAGATATTCTCAAAGTATGGATTTAATGTAAAATGCACGGGCGACGGCAACCCGATATGTGAGAACAGCTCTTTTATCGGGGTTCATTTTCTCAAGGAAGAAATTGATCGAGTCACGTCTCCGGATGAGGCCTGGAACCCTGAGGTAAGTGATTGTGAGTTAAGAGAGAAAATTTTTAAACTGGCCATGCTTGGGGAAGGCTTTAACGTTTTCCACGGCTATGGAGCAATCTCCGCTGCACATTCAGATAAGGAGATTCAAGCATCATTAGATGCCGTAGAAAGGATAGCAATAAAATGGAGCGAATAAGGAGATAGCTAAATGGAAAAAATCAACGTTGTTATTTATGGTTGCGGTGTTATGGGACGAAAGATTGCCGAAGCAATCCTTGACAAGGAAAGCTTTGAGATTGTCGGCGCTATAGATATAGCTCCTGAAATTATAGGAAAGGATTTAGGAGAAATTCTTGAAACTCCCGGAGAATTAGGGATCACTATTCAAGAGGATTCGGATGGCCTGTTTCAAAGAGTGAATGCTCAAGCCGCCATACTTACTACAACGTCTCATCTTAAAAGTGTTTTACCGCAGATCAATCAATGTGTGAAAGCAGGTTTGAATGTTATTTCTACATCAGAAGAATTATCCTATCCCTGGGAACGTGTCCCGGACCTTGCTAAGGAGATTGATGATCTGGCAAAAGGGCATGGGGTTACGGTGGTTGGCACAGGCATCAATCCGGGATTTTTAATGGATACCCTTCCGATTTTTCTTACCTCACCTTGCCTTAAGGTGAATTCCATCAAGGTAACACGTATGATGAACTCTGCGAAGAGGCGTATTCCTTTCCAGAAGAAAGTAGGGACAGGTCTTACTCAAAAAGAGTTCAGGGATAAAATTGAAAATGGAGTTATCACCGGACATGTGGGGCTTCTCGAATCCATCAATATGATTGCTTCAGGCCTTCACTGGACTCTGGATGAGGCGATTGAATTGCCGCCCGATCCCGTCATAACCGACAAAGAAATCAAAACCGCCGTCGGCACAGTCAAGCCCGGGGAGGTTATAGGATTAACGAGTATAGCTTTTGGCAGGAAAAACGGCAAAAAAGTCATTACACTTGAATTCAATGCCAATGCGGGTGTTGAAGAAGAGTATGATGAGATCATTATAGACGGCTTACCGTCTCTTCGCCAAAAAATTATAGGAGGTGTACACGGAGATATAGGGACTGTTGCAGTGACCATCAATACCATCCCCAGGGCAGTGGAGGCATCTCCAGGTCTTATCGTAATGAAAGATTTGCCTCCGGTCTCGGCTACACTCTAGATTCGATTAAATAAAATCACTCAACAGGATGCGAAAAAGGAGGTGAAAAACAGGAAGTATTTTTAATCCCAAACCATTTATTTTAAAAAAAACCATTAAATAAGGAGGTTACAATGAAAACAATGATAGACAATTAAAGGTTTTAGGTTTTGGAGCTTTAGTTAGTGCTCTGATTGTGTGCATCTTATTATTTAACCCCGGGACGGCTTTTTCTGCCGAAAAATTGGTTATTGGCACCGTCTACCCGGGAGATATGAAGAACAATGAAGTTTTTCCGGCTCTGAAGTATTTTACGGCCATTCTTGAACAAAAAACAGGAGATGCTTACAAGGTCGAGATCTTTCCTGGAGGACAGCTAGGAAGTGAAGTTGAAATTACAAGGGAATGCCAAGCCGGTGATACGGTGCAGATGTCCATTGCATCATCTGGTGCCTTCTCTTCATTTTACAAAAATTATCAAGCCATTGTGGCCCTATTTCTGTTTCCGGACCGGTTCACGGCCTGGGCGTTCTTTGACTCGGATTTCTTTTCAAAATTTATGGGCGGGCTTCCAGCCATGGGACTGCGCTACTTAGGCACAATGGATGACGGCGGCGGGTTCGTAGTTTTAACGAACAGTCTGAGGATGTTAATGGCCCTGCCGATTTTAAAGGAATGCGTATTCGGACAGAAGAAAATCCCGCTCATATGTCCGTTATGAATGCCATGGGGGCTTCTGCCGTGCCAATGGCTTGGGGTGAAGTGGCTACAGCCCTTGCCACCAAAACAGCACATGGCCAGTTCAATGCACCCTCTATTATCAGTTGGGCCAAGCTGTGGGAAACACAAAAATATGTTACATTTTTGAACCGTATCTATAACACCAATACATGGGTGGTCAGCGAGAAATGGTTTAAAGCACAAAGCAATGAAAATCAGAAACATATTTTGGAGGCTGCCCGGGCAACAATTATTTACTCGAGGGGTGTTGCAGCCCATCTTTCCGAACTGGCAGTTGACGAGTCCAAGGAACACGGTATGAGATTCAACTATATTTCCTTAAAAAATATGACCAAGTTAAAAAAGATGGCACAGGTAGGTTATCGCAAATGGGCTGTTGATGATTTCGGCCTTAAAGCAAGCATCCAAAGCATTAAAACCAGAGTGATGCTTCCTTGCCTGAACTTTCATTCAAGTTTATTAAAAATTCATAGCAGATTTCGAAACAAAATCATCATTTTTTGGCCTTCAAATGTTCCAGTTCCAAGGCAGTAATCGCAACATCAATTTTATTATATATAATTAATCTTTCGAGCGCAAGTTAGAACATTTTGGACTACGAATGTGACAAGAATTAGGTTTTTGGTCAACATTTGGTCAACAAATTGTGATAAATACCCCCCTATTTCCCTGCTTTTCTCTATATATCCCAAAAAAGAAAAAGGGACTTAACTATTTGAAATAATTAGATCCCTTACAATCCCTTGATAACCCTTGATATCCTTGCATGAGTATTATCTTAACGGGTTATGCAACGATGGAAGCGGCAATTAGCGCTACTAACAATGGTATAGACGGTTTTTTAACAAAACCTTTTGACAATCTGGAGCTCAGAGCAAAAATCCATGAAATTTCTGTATAAATATCTGGTTATCAAAGAAAAATAAAAGGGAGCTAAAAATTTATTTGACATAATGAAATATA